>NZ_MWOM01000117.1:0-5471 GCF_012931925.1 Acidovorax sp. SRB_24 | reverse complement strand
CCCCTTTGTTTGCCCACAGGCTTCCGCAGCGCAGCATGCGTGCGGTGGCCCTTTTTTTTCCATGATCGAGATTCGGGGACTTTCCCAGACCTATCCGGGCCCGACGGGCCCCGTCGAGGCCCTGCGCGGCATCGACCTGCACATTCCGCCAGGCGAGGTGTTCGGCATCATCGGCCGCAGCGGGGCGGGCAAGAGCTCGCTGGTGCGCACCATCAACCTGCTCAACCGCCCGACCCAGGGCGCGGTGATCGTCAACGGCCGCGATCTCACGACGCTGGACGATGCCGAGCTGCGCTCCGCGCGCCGCGACATCGGCATGGTGTTCCAGCACTTCAACCTGCTGTCGTCGCGCACGGTGTTCGACAACGCGGCGCTGCCGCTCGAGCTGGTGGGCATGTCCAAGGAGGAGATCCGCCGGCGCGTCGACCCGCTGCTCGAACTGGTGGGCCTGACGCAGCTCGCCGACCGCTATCCGGCGCAGATCAGCGGCGGGCAAAAGCAGCGCGTGGGCATTGCGCGCGCGCTCGCCAGCCGGCCCAAGGTGCTGCTCAGCGACGAGGCCACCTCGGCGCTGGACCCGGAGACGACGCGCTCCATCCTCGACCTGCTGCGCAAGGTGAACCAGGAGATGGGCCTCACCGTGGTGCTGATCACGCACCAGATGCAGGTCATCAAGCAGGTGGCCGACCGCGTGGCCGTGATCGACGCCGGCCGCATCGTCGAGCAGGGCCCGGTGCTCGACGTGTTCACGCGCCCGCAGCAGGCCATCACCAAGAGCCTGATCGACGAGATCGTGCCGCAGGAGCTGCCCGCCAGCGTGATGGCGCGCGTGCGCCAGCTCTCGGCCGGGCTCAGCGGCGGCGTCGGCCAGTTGCTGCGCCTGTCGTATGCGGGCGAGAGCGCCTACCAGCCCATCCTGTCGCACCTGATCCGCGACCTCGGGCTGGAACTGTCCATCCTGCACGGCCAGATCGACGAGATCCAGGACCAGCCTTTCGGGTCGCTGGCGGTGTTTGCCAGCGGCGCGGCCGAACAGATTCAAAGTGCCGTTGCGCACCTGCGCCAGCACGGCGTGCAGGTCGAAGAAGTGCCCAGCAAGGATTGAGCGATGTTTGAAAATTTCTCTGAAATGATGCTGGAGCTGTTTGCCACTTCGCTGTGGGAAACCATCGTCATGGTCGGCATCTCGGGCGTCGTGGGCGCGCTCATCGGCATCCCGCTGGGCGTGTTCCTGCGCCTGACCGACAAGGGCGGTGTGCTCGAAAACAGCCCGCTCAACAAGACCGTGGGCTGGATCGTGAACGCCGTGCGCTCGACGCCGTTCATCATCCTGCTGGTGGCCATCATCCCGTTCACGCGCCTCATCACGGGCTCGTCGATCGGCACGGGCGCCGCCGTGGTGCCGCTGACCCTGGCGGCCGCACCCTTCATTGCGCGCCTGGTCGAAACCGCGCTGCGCGAGGTGGACAACGGCCTGGTCGAGGCTGCCCAGTCGATGGGCGCGACCACCGGGCAGATCGTCTGGAAGATTTTGCTGCCCGAGGCGCTGCCTGGCATCGTCGCCGGCCTGACCATCAGCTTCGTGAGCCTGACCGGCTACTCGGCCATGGCGGGCGCGATCGGCGGCGGCGGCCTGGGCGACCTGGGCATTCGCTACGGCTACCAGCGCTTTCTGCCCGACATCATGCTGGCCGTGGTGGTGGTGCTGATCTTCTTCGTGCAGGCCATCCAGAGCCTGGGCGATTGGGCCGTGCGCCGCCTGAGCCACCGCTGAATAACTCCTGTTTTGATAGCTAATAGCGCTTGCCCCATAAGCGCTGGAGGCTGATTTGGCTTCATTATTTTGAGGGGCGCTGCCCCAAGGACACACACCATGCACAAACGCACTTTGCTCCAGTCCCTGGCCGCCGCCGCCGCAGCGGCCGCTCTGCCGCTGGCCGCGCTCGCCGCCGACAAGAGCGTCACCATCGGCATCACCGCGGGCCCGCACGCCCAGATCGCCGAAGTGGCCAAGCGCGTGGCCGAAAAGAGCGGCCTCAAGGTCAAGCTGGTCGAGTTCAGCGACTTCATCCAGCCCAACGCCGCGCTGGCGCAGGGCGAGATCGACGCCAACATCTACCAGCATGTGCCCTTCCTCGAAACCCAGAACAAGGACCGCGGCTACAAGCTGGTGGCCGTGGCGCCGGCGGTGCGCCAGCAGATGGGCATCTATTCCAAGAAGGTCGCCAAGCTGGCCGACCTGAAGACGGGCGCGCGCGTGGGCATTCCCAACGACCCGACCAACGGCTCGCGCGCCTTGATGGTGCTGGCCGAGCAGGGGCTGGTGCAGCTCAAGCCCGGCGTGACCACACGCGCCTCGGCGCTGGACATCGTGGCCAACCCCAAGAAGCTCAAGTTCGTCGAACTCGAGGCCGCGCAGCTGGCGCGCTCGCTCGACGACCTCGACGCCGCGGCCGTCAACAGCAGCTACGCCGTGGCGGCGGGCCTGCGGCCGACGGGCGACTCGCTGGCGCTCGAGAACCCGAACACGCCCTATGTCACCGTGGTCATCGCGACCCGCGCCGGCCACGAGAAGGACGCCGACCTGCTGGCTTTCGTGAAGGCCTACCAGTCCCCCGAAGTGAAGGACTTCGTGGCCGCGCAGTTCAAGGGCGCCTACACGGTCGCCTGGTGAGCCGGGCCGGCCGGCCGGGGAGCTGCCAGCGCACGCCCGGGCCAGGCCGCGTGGCCCGTGCCGCACGGCGGTGGCCGGGGCATCCGTGCGCAGAGGTAGCGGTTGGCGTGAAGGCCTGGCGCGTGGCTTGACCGGCCTGGTCCGCGGGGGGAAGATGAAAATTCTTCCCACCGAAAGCGGGGCGCACCATGGAAAAGCCAGTCTGGGTGGTCGTGGCCAATGGTTCCAGGGCCCGTGTGCTGGAGCAGCACCCCACCAAGCCGGAGCGCTGGACGGAGACGGAGTGCTGGGTGCACCCGCAAAGCCGCGTGCACGGCGCCGACACCGGCCACGGGCCTGCCGGCCATGCCGGCCGCTCGGGCCTGGCGTCGCGCAGCGGGCCCCAGGAGCATGAACGCCGCGCCTTTGCCCAGCAGCTCGCCGGGCTGGTCGCCACCGCGGTCGGTGAACGCCGGGTCGGGCGCATCGTGGTGTTCGCCTCCAACCCGTTTCTGGGCGAGTTGCTCGCGCACCTGGACAGCGAATCGCGCAAGCGCGTGGCCGACAGCCATGCGCTGGACCTGACCAGCCTGGGCATGCACGAGCTCACGCAGCGGCTGCACAGCGATTTCCATCTCTGACGCGGCGCGCACGGCCGCCCTGGCGGTGCCCGTGCCCTGCACCAGGGGAGATGGCGCAGCTGCTCCACGGCGCGGAAGAAACGCTGAGCGCGGGCATCGAAGGAGGTAGGCATGGCATTGCCGTTCGAACAACTGGTGCAGGTTCCCGTGGATCCGGTCCACATCGAAGGCCTGCTGGCGCTGCCCGCCGCGCCCCTCGGGCTGGTGCTGTTCGCCCATGGCAGCGGCAGCAGCCGGCACAGCCCGCGCAACAACCAGGTCGCCCGGGTGCTGCACGCACGCAGCGTGGGCACCTTGCTGCTCGACCTGCTCACGGTGGGGGAGGATCTCGATTACCGCACCCGCTTCGACATTCCACTGCTGACGCAGCGGCTGCAGGCCGTGGCGCGCTGGCTGGGGCGGCAGCCCCTCACCGATTCGCTGCCGCTGGGCTATTTCGGCGCCAGCACGGGCGCGGCGGCCGCCCTGAGGGCCGCCGCGGCGCAGGGCCCTGCCATTCGGGCCGTGGTCTCGCGCGGCGGCCGGCCCGACCTGGCCGGGCCCGAGGCGCTGGCGCGCGTGGCCTGTCCGACCCTGTTGCTCGTGGGCAGCCTGGACACCGAGGTGTTGGAGCTCAACCGGCTGGCGGCCTCGCACCTGCGCTGCCCGCACACCTTGGGCATTGTTCCGGGCGCCAGCCATTTGTTCGAGGAGCCCGGCACGCTGGACGCGGTGGCCCGGCAGGCCGCCGACTGGTTCGAACGCTACCTGCGGCCTGTCCCCGGCGCTTGAGCCGGGGCGAGGCCAGCCTGGGCTCGCCCCGTTACTCACGGCTTGAGCAGTGCGATCACCTCGTCGTCCTCGACCTGGCCAAAGTCCCGGTAGAACTGGCCCACGGCGTGAAAGTCGGCGGGCGTCTGCAGGCACAGCACCTCGTCGGCCAGAGGGCGGACCAGGGCGAGCGCCTCCGGCGACGACACCGGCACGGCGCAAACCAGCGTGGCGGGGTGGCGCTGGCGCAGGCCGTGCAGGGCGGCCACCATGGTGGCGCCGGTGGCCAGGCCGTCGTCCACCACGATGACGGTGCGGCCCGCAGGGTCCAGGGGCGGCCGCACCGGCGTGTACAGCAACCGGCGCTGGCGGATGGCCTCCATCTGCCAGTACTTTTCGGCAGCGAGGTAGGCCGCATCGGCGCCGGCCCCAGCGGCGTAGGGCGAGAGGTAGGTCCAGCCACTCTCGTCGACCGAACCGATGGCGTACTCGGGCTGGAAGGGAGCGCCCAGCTTGTGCACCAGCACCACGTCGAGGTCGCCCTGCAGCGCGGCGGCCAGGGCATGGGCCATGGGCACCGCACCGCGCGGGATGGCCAGCACCAGTGGGTTCTTGCCGCGGTAGGCCTGCAGCCGCGCGGCAAGCTGGCGCGCGGCATCCTGGCGGTCTTCGAAGATCAGCGGGCGGGAGGCGGAGGGCATGGCGTGCTCGGGACGGCAGGGGCCGGTCGATGCAGTTTCAGCATCCTGGCGGCGCAAGTCAACGGCCTTTTCACGCCCGCCCCGCGTGCGGTCCAAGCCCGTGGCTCGGCGGGGCGTTTGCCGGGCGTGGATACTCGGGTTGCCATTTTCCCGAAAGAGACCGCGAAAGAGACCCCATGACCCTGCCATTGCACCCGCTCGACCCCACCCTGTTCACGCGCGCCCAGGCGCTGCTCGACGACGAATGGCTGGCCCAGGACGCTGACCTGGCCCCCGTGCTGCCCACCGTGCTGGCGCGCAACGTGGGCCAGGACTGGCACAAGGCTGGCACCTTCCGCCACCACCTGGTGGGCGTGGCGCGTTCGCTCACGCTGTGGCAGCAACCGCGCGACATCCGCCTGCTGGGCCTGCTGCACAGCGTGTACGGCAACGCGTTCGTCGACCTCGTCAAGTTCGATGCCGCGAGCGAACGCGGCCGCCTGCAGGCGCTGGTCGGCGAATCCGCCGAGCACCTGGTCTACCTGTTCTGCACCATGAGCCGCACGCAGTTCGTGCAGCGCGTGCTCGACAACGCGCTGGAGACCGATGGCAGCCTGGTGCTGGAGAAGAACGGCCAGCCGCAGCGGCTCACGCCCTTCGAGGTGGCGGCCTTCCTCGTGGTCAGCATGGCCGACACCATCGAGCAGTGGTTCAGCTGGCAGGACGACGTCTATTCGCGCTTTCCGG
>NZ_MWOM01000016.1:0-87078 GCF_012931925.1 Acidovorax sp. SRB_24 | reverse complement strand
TGGCCGCCGCCCCCGCAGCGCCGGCGTGCCTGCTGACCGAGCCGGCCGCGCGCGCCCTGCAGTCGGCCCAGGAAGAGCTGCGCGCGCAGGGGCTCTCGCTCAAGGTCTTGGGGTGCGACGGGTTCCCGAACGCGCTGCCCGAGCGCAGCGACACCGCCCCGGGCACCGCGGTCGACCTGACGCTCGTCGTGGTGCGCGCCCAGCGCGCCAGCGCCGCCGTGCGCGGTCCGCTGGCCGAGGGCGAGGAGGTGGACATGGGCACGCCGTTCGGCCGGCTCGGCGCACCCGCGCACACCGACCACCCCGCGCTCGCGCCCGACGTGCAGCACAACCGGCGCTGGCTGCGCGCCCTGCTGCAGCGCCACGGCTTTCGCAACCTGCCCCAGGCGTGGTGGCACTACACGCTGCACCGCGCGTCTTAGCGCGCGTCCCAGAGCGCGGACCTGGCCTTGCCCGGGCGCGGCCCTTTTTGCGGGGTGCTGTGGCTGCCTAAAATTTGTGCAGGTACAATTGCCGCCTCTTTTTTCAGCAATCCACCCGACTCCTTTTCATCCATGCAGATCGGCCCGATTCCCCTGGCGAACGCGCTGTTCGCCGCCCCCATGGCCGGCGTGACGGACCGCCCGTTCCGCCAGCTGTGCCGGGCCTTGGGCGCGGGCTATGCGGTCAGCGAAATGGTGACCTCGCGCAAGGACCTGTGGAACAGCCTCAAGACCTCGCGCCGGGCCAACCACGAGGGGGAGCCGGGGCCGATCGCCGTGCAGATCGCCGGCACCGATGCGCAGATGATGGCCGAGGCCGCTGCCTACAACGTGGCGCGCGGTGCGCAGATCATCGACATCAACATGGGCTGCCCGGCCAAGAAGGTCTGCAACAAATGGGCCGGCTCGGCGCTGATGCAGAACGAGGCCCTGGCGGTCGAGATCGCCGCCGCCGTGGTCGAGGCCTGCGCGCCGCACGGCGTGCCCGTCACGCTGAAGATGCGCACCGGCTGGTGCCAGCAGCACAAGAACGCCGTCGCGCTGGCGCGCCAGTTCGAGGGCGTGGGCATCCAGATGCTCACGGTGCATGGCCGCACGCGCGAGCAGGGCTACAAAGGCCAGGCCGAGTACGACACCATCGCCGCCGTCAAGGCGCAGGTCGCCATTCCGGTGGTGGCCAATGGCGACATCACCAGCCCCGAGAAGGCGCGCGACGTGCTGGCCGCCACGGGCGCCGACGCCCTCATGGTGGGCCGCGCCGCCCAGGGGCGGCCCTGGATCTTCCGCGAGATCGGCCATTTCCTCGCCACGGGCGAGCATCTGGCGCCGCCGCGCGTGGCCGAGGTGCGCGCGCTGCTGCTCGAGCACCTGCAGGACCACTACAGCCTGTACGGCGCCTTCACCGGCGTGCGCACGGCGCGCAAGCACATTGCCTGGTACGTGCGCGCACTGCCGGGCGGCGAAGCCTTCAGACAACACATCAACACCATCGAGGACTGCGACACGCAGTGGCATGCGGTGGCCGCCTATCTGGACGCCCTGGGCGACCGGATGGAGCGCCTGCCCGCCGCCAGCGCCCACGCGGCCATCGATGAAGAACCCGAGGGATTGGCAGCATGAGCAAACAACACATAGAAGAATGCGTGCGCGAGAGCTTGCAAGGCTACTTTCGCGACCTGGACGGCGAGGCGCCCGATGGCATGTACGACATGCTGGTGCGGCTGGTCGAAAAACCGCTGCTCGAAGTGGTGATGGGCCACGCCGACAACAACCAGTCGCGCGCCGCCCAGTGGCTCGGGCTCAACCGCAACACGCTGCGCAAGAAGCTGGTCGAGCACAAGCTGCTCTGACGCCAGGCTTCAGACTCACTTATTCATAGCTGCCAGCGCTTTCCCCATAAGTGCTGGAGCCCGATTTCATTCCAATTCCAAACTCTGGCAACCCCCCATGAAAGCACTTCTTTCCGTCTCCGACAAAACCGGCATCGTCGCGTTCGCCCAGCAGCTGCATGCGCTGGGCGTGCAACTGCTGTCCACTGGCGGCACCGCCAAGCTGCTGGCCGACGCCGGCCTGCCCGTCACCGAGGTGGCCGAGGTCACGCGCTTCCCCGAGATGCTCGACGGCCGCGTCAAGACGCTGCACCCCATGGTGCACGGCGGCCTGCTGGCGCGCCGCGACCTGCCCGCGCACATGGCGGCGCTGCAAGAGCACGGCATCGCCCCCATCGACCTGCTGGTGGTCAACCTCTACCCGTTCGAAGCCACGGTGGCCAAGGCCGGCTGCACGCTGGCCGACGCGATCGAGAACATCGACATCGGCGGCCCCGCCATGGTGCGCAGCGCCGCCAAGAACTGGAAGGACGTGGGCGTGCTGACCGACGCCTCGCAGTACGCCGACGTGCTGGCCGAGCTGCAGGCCACCGGCAAGCTGTCCGACCAGCTGCGCTTTGCGCTGTCGGTGGCCGCGTTCAACCGCATCGCCCAGTACGACGGCGCGATCAGCGACTACCTCTCGTCCGTCACCTTCGAGTCCGAGAAGCTCGCCGAGACCTACGTGCCCCGGCGCAACCTGTTCCCCGGCCAGAGCAACGGCATGTTTACCAAGGTACAGGACCTGCGCTACGGCGAGAACGCGCACCAGCAGGCCGCGCTGTACCGCGATCAGTACCCGGCCCCGGGCTCGCTGGTCACCGGCGTGCAGTTGCAGGGTAAGGAGCTGTCGTACAACAACCTCGCCGACGCCGACGCGGCCTGGGAGTGCGTGAAAAGCTTCGACGAGCCCGCCTGCGTGATCGTCAAGCACGCCAACCCCTGCGGCGTGGCCGTTGGCCAGGATGCGCACCAGGCCTATGCCAAGGCCTTCCAGACCGACCCGACCAGCGCCTTCGGCGGCATCATCGCGTTCAACCGCCCGGTGGACCGGGCCGCGGCCGAGGCCGTGTCCAAGCAGTTCGTCGAAGTGCTGATGGCGCCCGACTTCACGCCCGAGGCCCTCGACATCTTCAAGGCCAAGGCCAACGTGCGCCTGATGAAGATCGCCTTGCCGGCCGGCGGTGCCAGCGCCTGGGACCAGGGCCGCAACGCCATGGACGCCAAGCGCGTGGGCTCGGGCCTGCTGCTGCAGACGGCCGACAACCACGTGCTGCAATTGGCCGACCTGAAAGTCGTCACCACCGTGCAGCCCACGCCCGCGCAGCTGCAGGACCTGCTGTTCGCCTGGAAGGTGGCCCAGTACGTCAAGAGCAACGCCATCGTCTTCTGCAAGGACGGCATGACCATGGGCGTGGGCGCGGGCCAGATGAGCCGCCTCGACTCGGCGCGCATCGCCAGCATCAAGGCCGAGCACGCCCAGCTGTCGCTGCAGGGCACGGCGGTGGCGAGCGATGCCTTCTTCCCGTTCCGCGACGGCCTCGATGTGGTGGTGGACGCGGGCGCGACCTGCGTGATCCAGCCCGGCGGCTCGATGCGCGACCAGGAGGTGATCGACGCCGCCAACGAGCGCGGCGTGGCCATGGTCACCACCGGCGTGCGCCACTTCCGCCATTGAGATACGGAGAAGGGGCCTTCGCCCCGCACAACAAAAAGCGGCCAGGGGCCGCTTTTTTGTTGCGCTGCAGGGCAGGGTGCCAGCGCGGAATCCGTATGGGGTTTGAGGTAAAAAGTGCCTAAAACACAAGACAGGCCTGCGCAGGCAGCTATCTATTCAGGAGTTGTGGAGTGCTGCGCGAGCAGCCGGTCGATGGCCCGGTCCTTGTCCTGCCAGATGCCGTCGAGCCAGGCCTGCAGAAGCGCGCGCTGTTTGGCATTGGCTTTGAGCAGCTCGGCGGGAATCGGCTGCTGGCGCACGAGCACTTCCACATCGCCCAGGCGTCCGCACAGCGCGTCGAGGAAGGTTGGCACCTTGCCGGGGTAGACGATGGTCACGTCGACCAGGCCGTCGAACAGCTCGCCCATGGTGCCCAGCGCCATGGCCATGCCGCCGGCCTTGGGCTGGAGCAGGTGCCGGTAGGGCGATGCCTGCTGCGCATGCTTGGCGGCGGTGAAGCGCGTGCCTTCGGCAAAGCTCATCACCGAGGTCGGCAGCAGGCGGAATTTCTCGCAGGCCTGGCGCGCGTCGCGCAGGTCCTTGCGCGCGCTGCCGCCGCCGCTGCCGCGGCGCATGAACGGAAAGTCGAGCGCCCACCAGGCCAGGCCGAGCACGGGCACATAGATCAACTCCCGCTTGAGGAAGAACTTGAGCATGGGGATGCGCTGGTTCAATACGCGCTGGATCACCACGATGTCGACCCAGCTTTGGTGGTTGCAGGTCACCAAGTACCAGCCATCGCGGCGCAGGCCTTCGAGGCCCGAGACCTGCCAGCGGCCGCGGTTGACGGCGCTCAGCCAGAAGCTGTTGATGGCGATCCAGCCCTCGGGGATCTTGTTGAGCACGCGGTCGGTGAGGCGGCGCACGGGCGTGAACGGCAGCAGCAGCTTGGCCAGCGCGAACGGCACCATCAGGGCGCACAGGGCCAGGGTGTTGAGCACCAGGACCAGGGTGGCAAAACAGAACTTCAGTGCAGCAAGCATGGGCGGGCAGGGCGAAAAAAAGGCCGCCGGCGCGGGCCGACGGGGTTTGGAGCAGTTTTGGCCTCCAGCGCTTGCGCAGCAAGCGCGGGCAGCTCTTATTTTGCGAGCGACTTGAACACGTCCTGGGCGATGGCCACGGTCTCGGCAATGTCGGCCGGCGTGTGCGCGGCGCTGACGAAGCCGGCTTCGTAGAGCGCCGGGGCGATGTAGATGCCGCGCTCGAGCAGGCCGTGGAACAGCCGGTTGAAGCGCGCGCCGTCGCTCTGCATCACGGTGGCGTAGTTCTGCGGCAGCGTCGGCAGCAGGAAGAAGCCGAACATGCCGCCCTCGCAGTCGGCACTGAACGGCACGCCCTCGGCCGCGGCGGCGGCCACGAGGCCGTCGACCAGGCTGCGTGTGCTGGATGACAGCGCCTCGAAGAAGCCGGGCCGGCTGATCTCGCGCAGCGTCGCCAGCCCGCAGGCCGTGGCGACCGGGTTGCCCGACAGCGTGCCGGCCTGGTAGACCGCGCCGAGCGGCGCCAGCTGCTCCATGACGGCGCGCTTGCCGCCGAAGGCCGCCAGTGGCATGCCGCCGCCGATGACCTTGCCCATGACCGTGATGTCGGGCTCGAAGCCGGGAATGTCGCGCGCATAGACGCTTTGCGCGCCGCCGAGCGCCACGCGGAAGCCGTTCATGACCTCGTCGAACACGAACAGCGCGCCGTGCTGCGTGCACAGCTCGCGGCAGCGCTTCACGAAGGGCACGCTGGCGCGCACGAAGTTCATGTTGCCGGCGATCGGCTCGATCATCACGCAGGCTATTGTTGGGCCGTACAGCGCAAAGGCTTCTTCGAGCTGCGCGACGTTGTTGTATTCGAGCACCAGCGTGTCCTGCACCACCTCGGCCGGCACGCCGGCGCTGGTCGCGTTGCCGAACGTGGCCAGGCCCGAGCCGGCCTTGACGAGCAGCGCGTCGGCGTGGCCGTGGTAGCAGCCCTCGAACTTGAGGATCTTCTTGCGCCCGGTGGCGCCGCGCGCCAGGCGGATCGCGCTCATGCCGGCCTCGGTGCCCGAGCTGACCAGGCGCACCATCTCGATCGAGGGCACGAGGGCGACGATGGCTTCGGCCAGCTCGACCTCGCGCTCGGTCGGCGCGCCGAACGAGAAGCCTTCGAGCGCGGCCTTTTGCACCGCTTCGAGCACGGCCGGGTGGCCGTGGCCCAGGATCATCGGGCCCCAGGAGCCGATGTAGTCGATGTAGCGCTGGCCGTTGGCGTCCCACATGTAGGCGCCCTGCGCGCGCTCGATGAAGCGCGGCGTGCCGCCGACGGCCTTGAAGGCGCGCACGGGCGAGTTCACGCCGCCGGGGATGAGCGACTGGGCGCGTTGGAAGAGGGCGAGGTTGCGGTCAGTGCTTGGTGTCATGGGGAGGGAGTACAAAGCCGTCCACGGACGGCAGGTCAATGTCCTGGCCGGGCGCTGCGTCGTCGGCGCCTTCGGCGTCGTCGTCGGGCTCGGCCCAGAACAGGCGGTCGGGCACGATGTGGCCCATGCCGGGCCGAAAGCCATTGTCGAGGCAGCGGTCGAGGTAGCCGAGCGCTTCGCTGCAGGCTTCACCCAGGTCGCTGCCGCACGCGACCAGCGCGGTCAGGGCCGCCGACAGGGTATCGCCGGCGCCGGTGAAAGTGGCATCGAAAAGTTCGAAGCGTCCGTTGCCGAGCACGGTCTCGGGCGAGGCGAGCACGTTGTCGACGAACTGCTCGGGCAGCGGTATGCCGGTCACCAGGGTGTAGGGGGTGCCCATCTCGGCCGCGGCGGCCGCCAGGTCGCGCGCGGTCGGGCTGTGCTCGCGCCCCCATTCCGGCAGCAGCCAGCGCCAGAGCGTACTGTGGTTTCCAACCAACACCGTGGTCTGCGGCAGCATCAGTTCGCGAAAGGCGTCCAGGTACTGGTCGATCAGGCTGTCCTGCCACCACGACAGGTTGGGCATGTAGCTGATCACCGGCAGGTCGGCGTAGTCGGCGGTGAGCTCGGCAATGGCGCTGATGTTTTCCGGGCTGCCGACGAAGCCGACCTTGATCGCCTGGACCGGCAGGTCTTCCAGCGCGGCGCGCGCCTGGTCGGTCACGGCCTCGTCGTCGAAGCTGTAGTGGTCGAAGATCTCGCTGGTGTCGCGCACATAGGCGCCTGTCACCACGGCGACCGGGTGGCCGCCGACCGAAGCGATGGTGGCAATGTCTGCCGTCAGGCCGCCGGCGCCGCTCGGGTCGCTGGCATTGAACACCATCACGCAGGCCGGGCTGGCGCCTTCGGGCGCCTCTTCCGGTGCGTCGCTCGTGGGGGTGGAAGGGCTGTGTGTCATGGACCAGTTCCGGGGTTGGGGGTGGCGCGGAAACGGCAGCCGACAGTGATGACTAGATACAATCGTTGCATTCTACGTGAAGGCCCTTTAAGCTGTGACAGACTCTAAAACTTGGATGTGTTTGATTTGCGGTTGGATTTATGACGAGGCTGCGGGTTCTCCCGAGCACGGCATCGCACCCAACACCCCATGGGAGCAGGTGCCCATGAACTGGACCTGCCCTGAATGCGGCGCCCGCAAGGAAGACTTCGAGATGATTGAGATTTGAAGCGCAGGCATTCGCCTGCGTTGTTTATTTTCCATCCGGAGTGCAGATAATTGACTACTACTGGTGCATGTTTCAAGGTTCTCGTGGTAGACGACAGCAATACCATTCGCCGCAGTGCAGAAATTTTTCTCAAGCAGGGCGGCCACGAGGTGTTATTGGCCGACGACGGATTTGACGCTTTGGCCAAGGTCAACGACTACCAGCCGCACCTGATCTTTTGCGACATCCTCATGCCCAAGCTCGATGGCTACCAGACCTGCGCCATCATCAAACGCAATGCGCGTTTTGCCGATATCCCGGTGGTCATGCTTTCGTCCAAGGACGGCGTTTTCGATAAGGCACGCGGACGCATGGTGGGCTGCCAGGAATATCTCACCAAACCATTTACCAAAGACCAGTTGCTGCAGGCTGTGCAGCAATTTGGTAATCGAAATCAAGGAGCCATGTAATGCCCATTCAGAAAGTTCTGGTCGTTGACGACTCGAAAACCGAGTTGATGTTTTTGACCGACTTGCTGCAAAAGAAAGGCATGCAGGTGCGCACCGCTGAAAATGCAGAAGAGGCATTCAAGCGGTTGGCAGAAGAAAAGCCCGACCTGATTCTCATGGACGTGGTAATGCCCGGGCAAAACGGGTTTCAGCTCACCCGCTCCATCACGCGGGACCCTTTGTACGCCGATGTGCCCATCATCATGTGCACCAGCAAAAACCAGGAGACCGACCGGGTTTGGGGCATGCGCCAAGGCGCGCGGGGCTACATCACCAAGCCGGTGGATGCGGCCGAGCTGCAGGCCAAAATCGACGCACTGAGCTGAGCAGCCCGCCCCTGCCATGGCCAACCGCGAAGCCCTCCGAGCGCTCCAGATACGCCTTGCCGACCGCCTGCAGGCCGCCAGAACTGAGGGCCTGACAGTATCTTCCTGGCTGGCCGTCGAGTCGGCCGGGCAGTTCTACCTGCTGCCGCTGGGCCATGCGGGTGAAATCTTTCCCTGGTCTGCGGTGCAGCCGGTCCCTTACACCCAGGAGTGGTTTTTGGGCGTCGCCAACCTGCGTGGCGGCTTGGCCGGGGTGGTCGACCTGGCCCGGCTGCTGGGTGCTGCGCCGGTGCGCTCTGAACAGGGCTTGGCCGAAGCCAGCCTGCTGGCTTTCAATGCGGCGCTGGAGGTCAACGCCGCCTTGCTGGTCGATCGGCTCGCCGGCTTGCGCGGCACCGAGGCCTTTGTCTCGTCCGAGCCTCCGGGCGAAGGCGCGCCCGCATTTTTTGGCACTGCCTACCTCGACTCCAGCGGTGTCCGCTGGCAGGAGCTGAATTTGCAGGTTCTCTCTCAACATCCCGAGTTTTTGAGCATCAGCGCTTGAGTTCTTTATTAAGGCCGCACCATGTCTGTCGTCAAACAATTTGGAAAACTGTTCAACCGCGTGCCGCAGAACTCGGACTCTGGCATGGGCACGGCCTCGGCCATGGACCAGGCTCTGCTGAGCGATGCGCCGCTGGACACGGCGCAGCTGCGCAGCACCTACCAGGGGGATGCGCTCCACAGCGTCCAAGGTGACCCGGGGGCCGTCGGTGGTGCGTCCGGCGGCGCGGCGACGGACGGGGACAGCGACCTCCTTTCCCTGCCGCTGCTGGGCCAGGCCAGCGCGAGCGCGCACCAGCGGCGCTTGCTGATCCTGCTGGCCGTTGGCGTGGTGCTGTTGGCCCTGATTGCCGGGTGGGTGCTGCGGCAGGCGGACCGCTCAGCGCAGCAGTTGGCGGCGACCGGGCAGTCCCTGATGCAGTCGCAGCGGCTGGCCAAATCGGTGTCGCAGGCCTTGGTGGGCAGTCCCCAGGCGTTCCCCGACGTGGTGGAAAGCTCGGGGGTGCTCGCGCGCAACGTGCGTGCGCTCAAAGGTGGCGATGCCGAGCTCGGGGTTCAGGCCCTGGGTGAGTCCTTCCAATCGGACCTGGAGTCCATCAAGCCCTTGATGGAGCGCGCAGAGCGCAATGCCAGCGTGGTCATGGGGCAGCAGAAAATCCTGATGCAGGTCGGCGACGCCCTGCGCACCATCAACCGGCAGTCGTCCGACCTGCTGGAGATCGCCGAGACCGTGTCTTCGCTCAAGCTGCAGCAGAACGCGCCGGCATCCGAGATTTCGGCTTCCGGCCAACTGGTGATGCTGACGCAGCGCATTGGCAAGTCGGCCAACGAGTTCCAGACCACCGAAGGCGTGAGCCCCGAGGCCGTGTTCCTGCTGGGCAAGGACCTGAACTCGTTCAAGGAAATCGCCCAGGGCCTGCTCGACGGCAGCGCCGAACTGCGACTGGCGCCCACCAGGGATGCGCAGACGCGCGAGCAACTCGACGCGCTGGTGAAGCTCTACGAGGAGACGCGCACCCAAGCCAGCGCCATCCTGGGCAATCTGCAGGGCTTGGTGTCCGCGCGCGAAGCGCAGTCTGCCATCGTGGCCGACAGCGAACCGCTGCGCCGCCAGCTCGAAGGCCTGCAAAACAAGCTCTCGGCCCAGACCGGCATGGGTGCCGGGCAGTTTGCGGCCCTGACGCTGGCCGGCCTGTTCGTTCTGCTGTGCGGTATCGGCATTTCGCGCGTGCAGCTGCTCGACAGCCGCGGCCGCCAGCAATCGGCAGAGTTGCAGCACCGGGATGCGCAGCGCCAGGAGCAGGAAGCCAAGCGCGTCAACGATGCCAACCAGGCTGCCATTTTGCGGCTCATGAACGAGTTGCAGTCCGTGGCCGAGGGCGACCTGACGCAGGAGGCGACCGTGACCGAAGACATCACGGGTGCCATTGCCGACTCGGTCAACTACACGGTGGAAGAGCTGCGCCAGCTCGTGGGCAGCGTGCAAACCACCGTCACGCGGGTGGCGCAGACCACGGCTCAGGTGGACAGCACGTCGACCGAACTGCTGGCTGCGTCCACCGAGCAACTGCGCGAGATTCGGGAGACCGGCCGCTCGGTGCTCGACATGGCATCGCGCATCAACGAGGTGTCTGCGCAGGCGCAAGAGTCCGCCACGGTGGCGCGCCAGTCACTGCAGGCGGCCGACTCGGGTCTGCAGGCGGTGCAGAACGCCATCGGCGGCATGAACTCCATCCGTGACCAGATCCAGGACACCTCCAAGCGCATCAAGCGGCTCGGCGAGTCGTCGCAGGAGATTGGTGAAATCACCGAGCTGATCTCGGACATTACCGAGCAGACCAACGTGCTTGCGCTGAACGCCGCCATCCAGGCCGCATCGGCGGGCGAGGCTGGGCGGGGCTTCTCGGTGGTGGCCGAAGAGGTGCAGCGGCTGGCCGAGCGCTCGGCCGACGCCACGCGCCAGATCTCTGCGCTCGTGAAAGCCATTCAGACCGACACCCAGGATGCCGTGGCCGCCATGGAGCGCTCCACACAGGGCGTGGTGGAGGGGGCCCGCCTGTCCGACAGTGCCGGCACGGCGCTGTCCGAGATTGACCGCGTGTCGCGCCGACTGGCAGATCTGATTGAGCAGATTTCTTCTTCCACTTCACGCGAGGCCACGCTGGCCAACGAAGTGGCCGACAACATCCAGCACATTTTTGCCGTGACCGAGCAGACCGGCGAGGGCACGCGCTCCACCGCGCAGCAGGTGCGTGAACTCTCGCACATGGCCGAGGAGCTGCTGCAATCGGTGGCGCGGTTCAAGATTGCCTGACGCAGTGAACAACGAATGGGCTCTGTGCCGTCGGGAATGAATCCATGTCCTCCATTGATGCTGTAAACGCCGCCCTGACCGAGGGGGCCCAGGACGAGCAGGACCTCGGGCCGCTCGCGTGGGTCCTGGACGAATTGCGCAAATCGCTTGACGGTGCCGTCAAGGCCCTGCGCCGTTTCGTGCACGATGCCGAACTGGCACGGGGCTCGGACCTCGCCGCGCTGGATGCGTCTGCCCTGCGCATCGCGCGCCAGCAGCTGCACCAGGCCTGCGGGGCGCTCGAAATGGTAGGCATGGCGTCTCCGGCCTTGGTGCTGCGGGCCATGGAAACAGCGGTGCAGCGCTTTGTGCAACGCCCCGAAATGTGCACCGACGACGCCGCAGGGGCCCTTGAACGCGCCAGTTTCGCGCTCAGCGAGTACCTCGAAAGCGTGCTGGCCGGCAAATTCGTCTCCGCGGTGACCCTGTTTCCCCAGTACCGCGATGTGCAGGCGCTGGCCGGCGCGGACCGCGTGCACCCGGCCGACCTGTGGCCTGCCGAGCGCCGTTTCCGTGAGCCGCAGAGCGATGCCTCGGCCGCTCCCGTGGCGTACGGGGTGCAGGCTCGCGCGCGCCTGGACCAGGCGGTTCTGCGCATGGTGAAAGAAGGCGATTTCGATGCGGCACGCGACCTGCGCGATGCATGCCAGGGCTTTGTCGCGGGGCAGAACGACCCGCAGGCGCGCGCCTTCTGGAAGATCGGCGCCGGTTTTTTCGAGGCCTTCAGTCTGGGCCTCTTGGCGCCCGATGTATACGTCAAGCGCGTGGCATCGCGCATCCTGATGCAGTACGCCACGCTGGCCAAGGGCGACCCGGACATCTCTGATCGGTTGGTGCAGGACCTGCTGTTTTTCTGCGCCCAGGCGCGCCCCACAGCGCCAGACCAGGCGCCGGCACTCGGCGCCGTGCGCGCGGCTTTTGCGCTGGATCGATTTGCGCCGGTGGACTACGAAGCCCGGCGTTTCGGCCGGTTCGATCCGGCCGTGTTGGCACAGGCCCGCAAGCGTATCGCTGCGGCCGCCGAGACCTGGTCCGCCTTGGCCGGCGGCGATCGCAACAAGCTCAAGCCGGCGGTCGATCAATTCAGCCTGGTGTGCGACTCGCTGCGCAAGCTCGATCGCAACAGCAAAAGCCTGGCGCAGGCTTTGACCCAGGCGGTGGGCCTGAGCGCGCAGTCTGGCGAACCGCCGCCGGCGGCGTTGGCCATGGAGGTGGCCACCGCGGTGCTGTACCTGCAGGCCGTGCTGGAAGACCTCGATACGTCCGACGAACAGATGGCGGACCGGGCGCAGCGGCTGGCGGAGCGCCTGGACAGCGTATGCGGCGGTGCCGAGCCCGAGCCGCTGGAACTGTGGATGGAAGAGCTGTACCGCCGTGTCAGCGACCACCAGACCATGGGCAGTGTGGTCGATGAGCTGCGTGCGACGCTGGGCGAGGCCGAAAGGGCGATGGACCAGTTCTTCCGCAATCCGCAGGATGCCGCCCCTTTGACGGTCGTTCCGGGCCATATGGCCCAGATGCGCGGCGTGCTCTCGGTGCTGGGGCTGGACCAGGCCTCGCTGGCGGTGGTGCGCATGCGCGACACCGTGGAGCGTCTGCTCATCAACGAGCCCAGCGAGGAGGCACAGCGCAGCCAGACGTTTGAAAAACTGGGCAACAGCCTGGGCGCCCTGGGCTTTCTGATCGACATGCTCAGCTACCAGCGCGCGCTGGCGCGCAAGCTGTTCGTCTATGACGAAGAGCTGGGCGAATTGCGCGCCCTCATGGGCCGCACCCGTTTGCATGCGACCGAGGGCAGCGGCATTGCACCGCAGCCGTTGCCAGAGCGCGTGCCTGTCCCCTTGCCAGAGGTTGCGACATCGGTGCCGGCCCCGCCGGTTACCCCGGAAGCCGTGGACTTTGACTGGATCTTGCCGTCCGATGCCCCGACGGAGTCCGGCATGGACGCGGGTGCGCTGGCCGAGCACGAACCGCTCGCAGTGCTTGCGCAGGAGGACCCACAGCACGGCCAGGGCGTTGACTCCGCCCCGGTGCTCGGCGCGGCTGCAGTGTCCAACACCGTGCCAGACACGGAGGACGATCTGCAGGAGGTCTTCCTGGAAGAGGTGCGCGAGGTGGTGGCAACCGGTTTTGCCGCCATCGAGGCCCTGCGGCAAGAGCCCGCTCAACTCTCCGAGCAGACGAGTTTGCGCCGCGCCTTCCACACGCTCAAGGGCAGCTCGCGCATGGTCGGGCTGCAGGAGTTCGGCGAAGCAGCGTGGTCGCTCGAGCAGTTGCTCAACGCCTGGCTGGCCGAGCAAAAGCCCATGCAGCCGCCTCTGCTAGACCTGGCAGCGCGTGCACTGCACGGCTTCAGCCGGTGGGCCGATGACATCGCGGCCGGCGATGCCGGTGCCTGGCAGGCGGCGCCGTTCGGCCATGCGGCCGATGGTCTGCGGCTGGAGGGCGCGGAGTTGCCCCTGGTGTTGCCCGGCGACGAGGTGGGCGATGGGCTTGTGGCATTTGCGCTAGAGGTGCCAGAGTGGAGTGCTGGCGCTGCCGAAACTGCCGCACCGCCTTTTGCCGAAGCGCCCTCCCGCGCCATGGATTTCTCCCAGACTGAACCCGAAGACGTTGCCGGCATGGACGCGTTCGACGGACCCGCCGATGACGAGATGGTGCCGGCGCTGGAGTTCCCGCCGCTTCCCGTGTCCGTGGAAGAGGCCGAGACGGCATCTGAACTGCCCATGCGGCCTGCCGAGGCGGAGGAGATCGACTTTGCCACGTTCTCCGCAGCCTTGGAGGACACGGCGCAGCCCCCAGTGTCTGATGTCGATTTCCCCCCGAACACGGTGCCGTGGGCAGACGACGAGCACGCTGCCGCACCGACCACCGCGCAGACCGACGAACCAGCAGAGCTGGAAGCGCTCGCGTCTCCCGAGGCGCCGCCGCAAGGCTTCGACTCCCTGTCGGATGTGGAATTCGGGTTGGAGCCTTCGCCTGACGGCCTGGCCGCCAACGACAGCTCCGTCGCACACGCAGCGCAGCGCCCGTTCCTGCATGTCGTGGGCGACGGTGCCGAGCGCCTGGTGCAAGAAGCCAGCGATGAGGCAGTGAAGGTCATTGGTTCGCTGCGCATCGGCATACCGCTGTACAACGTCTACCTGAACGAGGCCGACGAATGGTCGCGCCGCTTGGTGACAGCGCTGCAAGAGTGGTCGCTGGAACTGGACCGACCCTTGCCCGATGTGGCCGTGGCGTTGGCGCATTCGATGGCCGGCAGCTCGGCCACCGTCGGTTTCACGGCGCTGTCGGATACCGCGCGGCTGCTTGAGCATGCGTTGGCCCATGTGCAACTGCAGCCCCAGGGCCTGCCTGAGCATGCGGCGGTGTTCACGGCAGCGGCCGACGAGATCCGCCGCCTGCTGCACCAGTTTGCGGCCGGCTTCCTCAAGGAAACCCAGGCACAGGTCCTGCATGATTTGCGCCAGATTCTCGCCACCGAGGTGGCGCATACGCTGTCGCCGCCCCTGGACGACAGCTCGAGCGCATCGGAAGCGGATCTCACTGCCTGGGTGGACGGGCGGGACGATGGCCAAATCGTGCCTGCAGAGGCCCAGGCCCCGGCGCCCGTCGTGCAGACCGGCCATGTCGCTCCGCCCCTGTCGATCGTTCCCCCTGCGCCGAGCGCCGAGCCGGGGCAGCAAGGCGATCAAGCGCTTGCCCGTGCGGTGTCTTTGGGCACCGACATTGACGACGACATTGATGCGGTCGACCTCATCGACCCCGACCTGTTCCCCATTTTCGAGGAAGAAGCGACCGAACTGCTGCCCCATCTGGGCATGGCCTTGCGCCAGTGGACGGCCCGGCCCGACCACCAGGGTGCACGCAGCGAAGTGCTGCGCGCCCTGCACACCCTCAAGGGCAGCTCGCGCTTGGCCGGGGCCATGCGCTTGGGCGAAATGTCGCACCGCCTCGAATCGGCCATTGAGCAGCTCGGCGCGGACACCGTGCGCGCCGAGCAGATCGAGCCCCTGCTGGGCAGCTTCGACGGCCTGCAGGCCAGCTTTGACGCACTGCGCGCGATCAGCGCCCAGGCGTCTGCCGACGCCGAGGCAGCGATCGCACCGACAGCGGCAGCGGGTGAGCCGTCGCCAGCGCCCGAGGCAGCCCGGGTACTGGCACGCCCTCAAGGGCCGCTGGCGCTGGCGCCCTCGCGCGCCGCAGCCCACCAGTCGGTGCGCGTGCGCGCGCAGCTGCTCGACCGCCTGGTCAACCAGGCGGGTGAGGTCATGATCTCGCGCTCGCGGCTGGAAGCGCGCCTGGGCCAGCTCAAGGGTTCCATGGCGGACCTGTCGGGCAACCTCGACCGCCTGCGCCAGCAACTGCGCGATATCGAAGTGCAGTCCGAATCGCAGATGCAGTCCCGGCTGGCCCTGTCCAAGGATTCCGCTGCCGGTTTCGACCCCCTGGAGTTCGACCGTTTCACGCGCGTGCAAGAGCTCACGCGCATGATGGCCGAGTCGGTGAACGACGTGGCCACGGTGCAGCGCAACCTCCAGCGCGCCCTCGAAGGGACGGAGGACGAGCTGGTTGCGCAGGGCCGCCAGGCGCGCGAGCTGCAGCGCGATCTTTTGCGCACGCGCATGGTCGAGTTCGAGGGCATCTCGGAGCGCCTGTATGCCGTGGTGCGCCAGTCGTCCAAGGAAGCGGGCAAGCAAGTGAAGCTGGACATCACGGGCGGTTCGATTGAAATGGACCGCGGCGTGCTCGACCGCATGACGCCCGCCTTCGAACACCTGCTGCGCAACTGTGTCGCCCATGGCCTGGAGTCGCCCGAACAGCGGCTGGCGGCCGGCAAGAGCGCGGTCGGGACCATCACAGTCGATTTGCGCCACGAGGGCAACGACGTGTCCGTGGAATTCCGCGACGACGGCGCAGGACTGGACCTGGAGCGTATCCGCGCGAAGGCGCTCGCACAGGGGCTGATCGTGCCGGGCGATGCCGTGGGCGACGCGGAGGCGGCCAGCCTGATCTTCATGCCCGGCTTCACCACGGCCGCCGAGGTGACCGGGCTTTCGGGCCGCGGCATTGGCATGGACGTGGTGCGTTCGGAAATCAACGCCTTGGGCGGCCGCATCGAGACCCGCACGCAAAAAGGGCAGGGTGCCGCGTTCCGCATGGTGCTGCCCCTGACCACCGCAGTGACCCAGGTCGTGATGCTGCGCGCCGACCACCTGACGGTGGGCGTGCCGGCCAACGTCGTGGAAATCGTGCGCCGCGTGGCGGGGCCCGAGCTCGACGCGGCCTACCGCACGGGCTTTTTCGAGGTGGCCGGCGAACGCTTGCCGTTCTACTGGGCCGGCGCGTTGCTTCAGGCCTCGCAGCGCAGCAGCGAACCAGGGGGCAAGACCCGTCCGGTGGTGGTGTTTCGCAGTGCCTCGCAGCGCATGGCCCTGCACGTCGACGAAGTGCTGGGCAACCAGGAAGTGGTGGTGAAGAACCTGGGGCCCCAGCTGTCGCGTTTGCCGGGCCTGGCAGGCATGTCGGTGCTGGCGTCCGGGGCCGTGGTCCTGATCTACAACCCGGTGGCGCTCTCCACCGTCTATGGCGAGCAGGTGCGCGCCGCGGGCAGCGTGGCCCCCGAAAGGGCAGAGCTTGCAGTCACCGACATGCCGGCCGACAAACCGCCTGTGTTGCCCGCGCTGCCTGCCGCAGGCCAGGTGCCTCTGGTGCTGGTGGTGGACGACTCCATCACCGTGCGGCGCGTCACCCAGCGCCTGCTGCAGCGCGAAGGCTACCGCGTGGCGCTGGCGGCCGATGGCCTGCAGGCCCTCGAGCGCCTGCAGGCAGAGCGCCCCGCCGTGGTGCTCTCGGACATCGAAATGCCGCGCATGGACGGCTTCGACCTGGCGCGCAACATCCGTGCGGACGAGGCGACACGCGACCTGCCCATCATCATGATCACCTCGCGCATTGCCCAGAAGCACCGCGAGCATGCCCTGGAGCTGGGCGTCAACCACTACCTGGGCAAGCCGTATTCGGACGAGGAGCTGCTGAGCCTCGTGCAGCACTACGCCCGACTGGCGACCGCCCAGGCAGAGGCCTGATCCGGGCCCGGCACGCCCCTGGGTGCGTGCCGGGTCCGGGCGCCGGCGCTCGCCGAAGGGGCGGCGGGTTCGCCGCTAAAATTGGCCCATGCCAGCCAATAGCGCGTCCATGAACCTGACGCACCACTTCCTGATCGCCATGCCGGGCCTGGAGGATTCCTCCTTCGCGCGCAGCGTCGTGTACCTGTGCGAGCACAGCGACCGCGGCGCGCTGGGCCTGATCATCAACAAGCCCACCGACATCAACCTCAAAAACCTGTTCGACAAGGTCGACCTGACTCTGGGGCGCAGCGACCTGTTGGAGGCGCCGGTGTTCCTCGGCGGCCCGGTGCAGACCGAGCGCGGCTTCGTGCTGCACGACCCGATGCGCGGCGAGGCCCAGACGGACGAGGAATCCGCCTATGCCTCCACGATGCACATCCCGGGCGGGCTGGACATGACCACGTCCAAGGACGTGCTCGAAGCCCTGTCCACGGGCGCCGGTCCGCGCCGCGTGCTGGTCACGCTGGGTTACGCCGCGTGGGGCGAGGGCCAACTCGAATCGGAGCTGGCCGAAAACAGCTGGCTGACCGTGGCGGCCGACCTGGCCGTGATTTTTGACACCCCGGTGGCCCAGCGCTACGACAGCGCCCTGAGCCTGCTCGGCCTGCAGGCCTGGCGCCTGTCGCCCGGCGCGGGGCACGCATGAGCGCCGCGGCGGCGCCCGCGGCGGTCCCAGGGCAATACCAGACCTTTCTCGCCTTCGATTTCGGCCTCAAGCGCACCGGCGTGGCGGTGGGCAACCGCCTGCTGGGCACGGCCAGCCCGCAGGCCACGATCCGCGCCGAGGGCGATGCGCGCTTTGCCCAGGTGGCCGAACGCATCGCCGAGTGGCAGCCCGACGCGCTCGTCATCGGCGTGCCCTTTCACCCCGATGGCGCGGCCCACGAGAACACGGCGCGTGCGCTCAAATTCGGCCGCCAGCTGCGCGGGCGCTTCGGCCTGCAGGTGTTCGAGGTCGACGAGCGCTACAGCACCACCGAAGCCCTGGCGGGCGGCGCACGCGACGCCGACGCGGCCTCGGCCTGCATCATTCTGGAACAGTTTTTGAGGAATCTTTCATGACCGCACAACCTCCTGCCAGTCCTCCCCGCAGCGGCAGCTTGGTGCTGGACGCCGAGGCCCTGTATGGCGAACTGCTGCGCGGCGTGCGCAGCCTGCGCGCGGCCGAGACGCGCCTAGCCGGCATCGCCTCGGGCGGCGCCTGGCTGGCCGAGCGCCTGCAAAAAGACCTGGGCCTCGACGGCGCGGCCGGCGTGCTGTCCTCGGCCATGCACCGCGACGACTTTGCCCAGCGCGGCCTGGCCGCCAGCGCCCAGACCAGCCTGCCGTTCGACGTGAACGGCGCCGACATTCTGGTGCTCGACGATGTGCTCTACACCGGCCGCACGGTGCGCGCCGTGCTCAACGAGCTCTACGACTACGGCCGCCCGGCGCGCGTGCGCCTGGCCGTGCTGGTGGACCGCGGCGGGCGCGAGCTGCCCGTGCAGGCCGATTTCGCCGCGGCGCGCGTGGCCCTCCCCGCGAGCCAGTCGCTGGCGCTGGCGCGCACCGACGCCGGCGCCTTCCATTTCCAAGTCCAAGAGGCCTGAGCCGTGCTGCACCAGCGCAACCCCCAACTCAACCGCCACGGCGAGCTGATCCACCTGCTGTCCATCGAGGGCCTGCCGCGCGACATCGTCACGCACATCCTCGACACCGCCGCCAACTTCGTCAGCGTCAACGACCGCGAGGTCAAGAAGGTGCCGCTCCTGCGCGGCAAGAGCGTTTTCAACCTGTTCTTCGAGAACAGCACGCGCACGCGCACCACGTTCGAGATCGCGGCCAAGCGGCTGTCGGCCGACGTGCTCAACCTCGACATCGCGCGCAGTTCGGCGAGCAAGGGCGAGTCGCTGCTCGATACCATCGCCAACCTCTCGGCGATGGCGGCCGACCTGTTCGTGGTGCGCCACAGCGAGTCGGGCGCGCCGTACCTGATCGCCCAGCATGTGGCGCCGCATGTGCACGTGATCAACGCGGGCGACGGTCGCCATGCCCACCCCACGCAAGGGCTGCTGGACATGTACACCATCCGCCACTACAAGAAGGACTTCAGCAACCTCACGGTGGCCATCGTCGGCGACGTGCTGCACTCGCGCGTGGCGCGCTCGGACATCCACGGCCTGACGACGCTGGGCTGCGCCGAAGTGCGCGTGGTCGGCCCGCGCACGCTGGTGCCGTCCGACATGGCGCAAATGGGCGTGCGCGTCTGCCACACGCTCGAGGAAGGCATCCGCGACGCCGACGTCGTCATCACGCTGCGCCTGCAGAACGAGCGCATGAGCGGCGCGCTGCTGCCGTCGAGCCAGGAGTATTTCAAGAGCTTCGGCCTCACGCCCGAGCGCCTGCAGCTGGCCAAGCCCGACGCCATCGTCATGCACCCCGGCCCGATCAACCGCGGCGTCGAGATCGACTCCGCCGTGGTCGACGGCCCGCAGAGCGTGATCCTGCCGCAGGTCACCTTCGGCATCGCGGTGCGCATGGCCGTGATGTCGATCGTCGCCGGAAATGAGGCATGACCCCCCCTGCGTCGCTTTGCGCCTTCCCCCAGGGGGGACGCCACCGGTGGCCCGGCAAAGCCGGTTCCACGGTGGCGCTGGCCTGGCGTCTGCTGCGGCGCAGGCCGCGTCTGGCATGGCTGCAAGCGATGGATTTACTCTGTTTTTCATAGCTGCTTGCGCTTGCTGCATAAGCGCTAGAGGCCCATTTGGCACCAAACCATGAAGATACTGATCCAGAACGGCCGTGTGATCGACCCGGCCAGCGGCTTCGACCAGACCTGCGACATCGCACTGGCAGCGGGCCGCATCGTCGCCATCGGCCGCGTGGCCCCGGACTTTGCGCCTTTCCGCACCATCGACGCCACGGGCTGCCTCGTGCTGCCCGGCTTGGTCGACCTGGCCGCGCGCCTGCGCGAGCCCGGCCATGAGCACGAGGGCATGCTCGAGTCCGAGATGGCGGCGGCCGTGGCCGGCGGCGTGACCAGCTTGGTCTGCCCGCCCGACACCGACCCGGTGCTCGACGAGCCCGGCCTGGTCGAGATGCTCAAGTTCCGTGCCGAGAAGCTGCACCAGGCGCGCCTGTTCCCGCTTGGCGCGCTCACGCGCGGTCTGGCCGGCGAGGTGCTGACCGAGATGGCCGAGCTGACCGAGTCGGGCTGCGTCGGCTTTGGCCAGGCCGAGGTGCCGCTCTCGAGCACCCAGGTGCTGCAGCGCGCGCTGCAGTACGCCGCCACCTTTGGCTACACCGTGTGGCTGCGCCCGCAGGAGCTGCACCTGGGCCGTGGCGTGGCCGCGAGCGGCGCGCTGGCCACGCGCCTGGGCCTATCGGGCGTGCCCGTCGCGGCCGAAACGATTGCGCTGCACACCATTTTCGAGCTGCTCAAGACCACCGGCGCGCGCGTGCACCTGTGCCGCCTCAGCAGCGCCGCCGGCGTCGAGCTGGTGCGCCGCGCCAAGGCCGACGGCCTGCAGGTGACGTGCGACATCAGCATCAACACGCTGCACCTGACCGAGAACGACATCGGCTTCTTCGACAGCCGCGCACGCCTGTCGCCGCCGCTGCGCCAGCAGCGCGACCGCGACGCGCTGCGCGCGGCGCTGCTCGACGGCACCGTGGACGCGCTGGTGTCCGACCACACGCCGGTCGACGAAGACGCCAAGACCCTGCCGTTTGCCGAGGCCGAGCCCGGCGCGACCGGGCTCGAGCTGCTGCTCTCGTTGGCGCTCAAGTGGTCGCAGGACAGCGGCGTGCCGCTGGCGCGCGCGCTGGCCGTGGTGACGAGCGCGCCGGCGCAGGTGCTGGGCAGCGCTTTGGGCACGCTGCAGGCCAGCGTCGGCCGGCTGGTCGAAGGCGGCGTGGGCGACGTCTGCATCGTCGACCCGCGCGCGGCCTGGACGGTGCAGGACGCGGCGCTGCGCAGCCAGGGCAAGCACACGCCGTTCACCGGCTACGAGCTGCCCGGCCGCGTGCGCCATACGCTGGTGGCGGGCCGGGTGGCGTTTGAGCGCGGCTGAGCGCCGCGGCGCACTCGGCGCCCGGGGCCGCGCATGAGGCAGCTGTGCGCCTGCTGGCGCCTGCTGCGCGTGCTCGGCCACATCGGCATCGGGCTGTGGACCGTGGCGCTGCGCTTTCCACGGCTGTCGCCCGACCAGCAGGGCGTGCATGTGCAAGCCTGGTCGATGGCGCTGCTGGGCCACCTGGGCATTGCGCTGCAGGTGCGCGGCCAGCCGCCGCTCGCCGGCCCCGTGCTGCTGGTGGCCAACCACCTCTCCTGGCTCGACATCACGGTCATGCACGCGGCGCGCCACTGCCGCTTTGTCTCGAAATCCGACGTCCAGGGCTGGCCGCTGATCGGCGCGTTGGCCACGGCCGCGGGCACGCTCTACCTCGAACGCGGCACGCGGCGCGACGCAATGCGCGTGGTGCACCAGATGGCCGACGCGCTGCGCGCCCGCGAGGTGCTGGCCGTGTTCCCCGAGGGCACGACGGGCGACGGCCGCAGCCTGCTGCCCTTCCATGCCAACCTGCTGCAGGCCGCGGTGTCGGCCGACGCGCCCGTGCTGCCGGTGGGCCTGCGCTTCGTCGACCGTGCCTCGGGCGCCGTCAGCCATGCGCCCAGCTATGCGGGCGACGAGACGCTGTTGGGCTCGATCTGGCGCACCGCATGTGCGCCGCCCCTCATGGCGGTCGTGCACTACGGTACGCCGCAGCACGCGCAGGGGCGGGACCGGCGCGCGTGGAGCGCACACCTGCAGCGCATGGTGGACGGACTGCGCCAAGGCTGAATCCGGTGAGTGCGGGCTCAGAGCCGTGGGCACGGAGGCTCAAAACGCCGCCGGCCGCCATTTCAGCAAGCGTTTTTCGATCTGGCTGAGCAGGTAGTCTGCCGCCAGCGCCACCACCGCCAGCACGATCATGGCGGCAAACACGCCGCTGGCATTGAAGGCGCCTTGCGCGGTGGCGATCAGCAGGCCGATGCCTTGCTTGGCCCCCAGGAATTCGCCGACCACCGCGCCCACCAGGGCAAAGCCGAAGCTCACGTGCAGGCTGGCCAGAATCCACGACATGGCCGATGGAATCACCACCGACGTTGTGACCTGGCGCGGCGAGGCGCCGAGGATGCGCGCGTTCGCGATCAGGTATTTGTCGGCCTCGCGCACGCCCTGGAAGGCGTTGCCGAAGACGACGAAGAACACCATCACCACGGCCAGCGCCACTTTGGACGCCATGCCCAGCCCGAGCGCGATCACGAACACCGAGCCCAGCACCACGCGCGGGATCGAGTTGGCGATCTGGATGTAGAGGCTGAACACGTCCGACAGCAGCTTGTTGCGGCCCAGCAGGATGCCGCAAACGATGCCGCCGATGCCGCCGATCAGGAAGCCGATCACGGTTTCCTCCAGCGTCACCGCCACCTGCACCCACAGCGGGCCTTGCGAGGTGCCGTCGCGCGTCCATTCGACGATCTGCGCCCAGATCAGCGAGGGCTGGGAGTAGAAGAACGGGTCTATCCACTTGCGGGCGGCAGCCAGTTCCCAGCCGCCGAGCACCAGCACCAGCACCAGCACGCGCAGGCCGATGATCATGTGGCGGTAGCGGCGCATGCCGGCTTGCGCCGCGGCGGACTCGCGCGCCAGCGCTTCGTCGCTCAGGGAGGTGGGCAGGGCAAGATCGGTCATGGAAGGCTCCGGTGGCGGGCTTTACTGGATCACGACCTCTTCGCGCAAATCGTCCCAGATCTGCCGGGACAGCGCGATGAACCGCGGGTCGTAGCGCACCTCGGACATGGCACGCGGGCGCGGCAGGTGGATGTCGTAGACGCGCTTGAGCCGGCCCGGGCGCGCCGACAGCACGAACACGCGGTCGGCCAGCGCGATCGCCTCGTCGATGTCGTGCGTGACGAACACCACCGAGCCACCGGTGCCCGACCACAGCTTGAGCAGCTCGTCCTGCATCAGCGTGCGGGTCTGCATGTCGAGCGCCGAGAAGGGTTCGTCCATCAGCAAGATCTCGGGCTGGTTGATGAAGGTCTGCGCCAGCGCCACGCGCTTGCGCATGCCGCCCGAGAGCTGGTGCGGGTAGTGCTGGGCAAACTTGGACAGGCCCACGCGCTGCAGCCACTGCTGTGTGAGCGCCATGGTTTCTTTGTGGGATTTGCCCCGAAACTGCGGGCCGGCGGCGACGTTGTTTTCGACGCTGCGCCACGGGAATACGGCGTCGGCCTGGAACACAAAGCCAATGCGCGGGTCGATGCCGGTGACCGGCTGGCCCATCACCCGCACCTCGCCCACGGTGGGGCGCAGCAGGCCGGTGACCATGTTCAGCGTGGTCGACTTGCCGCAGCCCGTCGGGCCGACGATGGCCACGAACTCGCCGCGTGCCACCGACATGCTGAAGTTGCGCAGCGCCACCGTGGCATTGCCGTCCTGCGAGATGAAGCGCAGCGACACATCGTGGAAGTCGATGGCCGATGCCGCGGCCACGCTGGCGGCCGCCGTGTCTGCGGGCAGATCGTTTTTCATGGCTGCCGGGCTGTCAGGTAGGCGTTGGTGTAGGTCTTGGACAGGTCGATGTTCTTGCCCTTGACCTGTGGCTTGTAGGTGGCCAGTACCTTGAGCACGGTTTCGGGGCCGCCGACGGGCATCTTCGCGTCGGAGGTGAACATGGGCAACGAGGCTTTCAGCGCCTGCACATACAGCTCCTTGTCGCTGCCGTAATAGTCGCGCGGCACCAGCTCGGTGATCTGCTCGGCCGTGTGGCTGTGGATGTAGGCCATGGTGCGAGCGAAGGCGCGGGCCAGCTTGCCGGCCTGCTCCGGGTGGGACGCGGCCCATGCGTTTTGCACGTAGAGGCTGGCGGCCGGGTACAGCCCGCCAATCGCCGCGTTCGTGCCCTGCTCGGTGCGCAGGTCCACCAGCACCTTGGCGTCGCCGCTCTTGAGCAGCTGCGACACCGTCGGCTCGGTCGTCATGCCGCCCTGGATGCGGTCTTGCTTGATGGCGGCGATGAAGGTGTTGCCGGCGCCCACTGGCAGCAGCGAATAGTCCTTCGAGGCCACACCCTGGCGCGCGGCCAGGTAGCGCGTCAGAAATTCGGTCGACGAGCCCAGGCCGGTCACCCCGAGCGTCTTGCCCTTGGCATCGGCCATTGACTTGAACGTGGGGGCCGCCTTGGTCGACACCATCTCGACCTCGCCCGGCACCTTGCAGAACACGGCGATGGCCTCGATCTCCTTGCCCTTGCTCTGCAGGTCGATGGTGTGGTCGTAAAAGCCCACCACGCCCTGCACGGCGCCGGCGATCAGCTGGTTCTCGGCGTCGACGCCAGCCGGCTGCGATTGCAGCTCCACCGCCAGTCCCTCGTCCTTGAAATAGCCCAGCGCCTCGGTCAGCTTGGCCGGCAGGTAGATGATCTTGTTGATGCCACCCACCATGATGATGAGGGGCGCATCGGCCGCCTGCGCCCACGGCGTGGCCGCGGCAAGGGCGGTGCAGAGGGCGGCGGCCAGCAGGGTACGGCGTGAGGTGGTCATGGTGACTCCTGGGGTGCGAGAGACAACCTGCGCGCAGCGGCCGCAGGACGAATCCAGTCTAGAAAGCCGTACCCTTCGGCCAGCTTTCGCTGCACTGCGGCATTTGCTGGGGTTAACCCTGATTCCAAGACGCTGGATGGCACCGGCTCCTAGAATCGGTCGCCGCCCCGCCCATGCCATGAAGCTCCTGCTCATTGAAGACAACCTGCAGCTCGCCCACTGGCTGGCCAGCCTGCTGCGCGAGCAGGCCTTCGTGGTCGACCATGTAGCCGAGGGCGACGCCGCCGACCTGTTGCTGCTGCGGGCGCGCTACGACGTGGTGCTGCTCGACCTGAACCTTCCGCAGCTTTCGGGCAAGGCCGTGCTGCGGCGGCTGCGCGAACGCGGCGATGCCGTGCCGGTGATCATCCTGACGGCCAGTGCCTCGCTCGACCAGAAGGTGCTGTGCCTGGAGATCGGCGCCGACGACTACCTGGTCAAGCCCTTTGAAGCGAGCGAGCTGGTGGCGCGCATCAAGGCGCTGGTGCGCCGGCAAATGCCGGGCAAGACCAACGACATCGCCTGCGGCGATCTGCACTACGACCTGCGTACGCGGCAGTTCGCGCTGGCGGGCGTCGAGCTGGCGCTGCCGCCGCGCGAACGCAGCGTGCTCGAGACGCTGGTGCTGCAGGCCGGCAGCACCGTCCCCAAGCAGGTGCTGATCGACAGCATCTTTGGCCTGGACGACGAACCCAGCGCCGATGCGCTCGAGCTCTACATCCACCGCCTGCGCAAGAAGCTCGAGGCCAGCGAGGCCACCATCATCACTCTGCGCGGCGTGGGCTACCTGCTGCGCACCCGCGATGATGGCTGAGCTGTTCGGGCCGCACGTTCGGGCCAGCCTGCGCCTGCGCCTGGCGCTGTGGCTGCTGCTGCCGCTGTCGGTGTTCGTGGCGCTGTGCGGCTATCTGAGCTGGCGCAACGCGGCGGCGGTGGCCGACTATGTGCAAGACCACGACCTTTTGTCTTCCGCCAAGGTGTTGGCCGACCGGCTGATCTGGGAAGACGACAACGTGCAGGCCAGTGTGCCGCCCTCGGCCCTGAGCCTGTTCGTATCGCCCGACCGCGACCGCGTCTTTCTGAGCGTGACCAGCGCCGCGGGCGAGCTGCTGGCGGGCTCGCCGGATTTCCCGCTGCCCGCGCAGCGCCGGCCCGAAGGCGTGGACCATGCGCAGTGGTACGACACGCGCCTGGAGGGCCTGCCTTTGCGCGCGGTCATCACGACGCGCTCGATGTTCGACGTGGCAGGTGCGCGCGAGATCACCATTGCCGTGGGCAAGACCACTGCCAGCCGCGACCACATGCTGCGCCGGCTGTGGTGGCCCACGATGGAGTACTTGCTGGTGGCGCTGCTGCTGGCCATTGCGCTCGCCACCCTGGCCCTGACGCTGGAGCTGCGCTCGCTCGTGCGGCTTGGCCGACAGCTGGCGCAGCGCGACCCGCTGCACCTGGACCTCGTGGTGGACGCAGGCAGCCTGCACACCGAGCTGCGCCCGATCGCCGACACCCTCAACCACTTCGTGCAGCAGCTCAAGGCGCATTCCGAGGCACAGCGGCGCTTCATTGCCGACGCCGCCCACCAGCTGCGCACGCCGCTGGCGCTGCAGGCCTCGCAGATCGAGTACGCGCGCTACATGCGCCAGCACCGGCAGGAATGGGACACCCGGCGCGCGGACATGGATGAGCTGTGGCTGGCCATGCAGACCAGCAACCGCCGGCTGATCGATGTGACCAACAAGCTGCTGCTGCTGGCCCAGGCCGAGCACAGCGATGCCCACACCCAGCTCGAACCGGTCGATCTCGCCGCCGTGGCGCTGCGCGCCGTGGAGCAATTGGCCGCGCTGGCCGATCGCCGGCGCATCGACCTGGGACTGGACCTGGCGGCCGCGCCGGCGCACGCCCTGGTGATGGCACAGACGGCCCTGCTCGATGCGCTTGCGGCCAACCTGCTGGACAACGCGCTGCGTTATACGCAGGAGGGCGGCCGCGTCACCGTGGGGGTGCGCCGTTGGGACGCGCACGACGGTGCGGTCGTCGAGCTGTGGGTGGAGGACAACGGCCCGGGCATTGCGCCCGAGGCGCGCGAGCGCGTATTCGACAGCTTCTACCGCGCTTCGCACGACACCGAGGGCACCGGGCTGGGGCTGGCCATCGTGCAGCAGATCGCGCGCGCCTATGGCGCCAGCGTGGAACTTTCGAGCAACCCGCACGAGATCCATGGCCTGCGGGCCACGGTGCGCTTTGCTGCGGCTTGAGGCTCAGATCTCGCGCGCGAAGGTCACCACGTGGTCCATCTGCGCACGGATGCCGATCCACTCGCCCAGCTCGTGGTCGTGGTGGCTGGGCACATGGGCCAGCATGGTCTGGCCGCTGGCCAGGCGCAGGGTGTAGAGGAATTCGGAGCCGCGAAACGCCTTGCGCAGGATCTGCGCTTTCACTGGCGCGTCGTCGTCGTGCACGATGTCGTCGGCGCGCAGCAGCAGGTCGCATTCGCCGCCGGGGTAGAGCGAGGGCAGGGGGCATTCGGTCAGGTTGGCCAGGTCGCCCAGGGGCGTGTGCACGACCACGCCGCTGTCCTGCTGCTCGAGCGTGGCCGGCGCGAACACGCCGTGGCCGATGAAGTCGGCGACGAAGCGCGTGTCCGGGCGGTGGTAGAGCGTGTAGGCATCGTCCCACTGGTGCAGCATGCCGTGGTGCATGACGCCGATCACGTCGCCGATGGCAAACGCTTCGAGCTGGTCGTGCGTGACGAACAGCGCCGTGGCACCGGCCTCTTTCAGGATGCCGCGCACCTCGTGCGCCAGGCGCTCGCGCAGGTCCACGTCGAGGTTGGAGAAGGGCTCGTCGAGCAGCATCAGTTGCGGGCGCGGCGCCAGGGCCCGCGCCAGCGCCACGCGCTGCTGCTGGCCGCCCGAGAGTTCGTGCGCAAAGCGCCCCTCGCTGCCCTCGAGGCCGACGAGCTGCAGCACCTCGGCCACGCGCGCGGCCTGCTCGGCGCGCGGCAGGGTGTGAATGCCGAAGGCGACGTTGCGGCCCACGCTCAGGTGCGGGAACAGCGCGTAGTCCTGGAACACCATGCCGATGCGCCGCTCCTCGGGCGCCAGGCTGTGCCGCGGGCTGCCCACCAGCTGCTGGCCCAAGTGGATGGTGCCGGCGCTCACGGGCTCGAGCCCGGCCACGGCACGCAGCAGCGTGGTCTTGCCGCAGCCCGAGGGGCCGATCAGCACGCCGATATCGCCGGCGCGCAGGCCCAGCGTGACGCCGCGCACGGCCGGTTGCGCCTGTCCGGCATAGCGCACGTCGAGTTGGTTGACCGCCAAAAACATGCTTGCCATTGTAGGGCGGGGCGAATGCTTAGAATTCGCATTTGCATTGCTGAGCAGCGGGGCGTCCCCCACCGTGCGCTGCGCCAGCGTCTGCGCCAGTCCGATTTCCCACCGAGTCCATCCCTTGCCCCGCTCCACTGCACCCGCGCGCGCCCTTCCCATGATGCTGCTGGCGGGCCTGCTGGCCTTGCCCATCCTCGCGCTGCTGGCGTCCTGGCTGCCCTGGGGCCTGGCCGAGGCCGACAGCGGCGCCATCCTGCGCGAGATGGCCACCACCGTGCTGCCCGGCTACCTGTGGACCACGCTGTGGCTGGGCCTGTGGGTGGCCGTGGGGGCGGCCGTGGTGGGCACGGCGACGGCGGCGGCGGTGACGCTGTTCGAGTTCCCGGGGCGGCGCGTGTTCGAGTGGCTGCTGCTGCTGCCGCTGGCCATGCCGGCCTACGTCACGGCCTATGCCTACACCGACTTTCTGCAGTTCAGCGGCCCGCTGCAGGTCGGCCTGCGCGAGGCCTTCGGGCTCGAGGGGCGCCTGCTGCCCGAGGTGCGCAGCCTCTGGGGCGCGATCTGGGTGTTCACCTTTGCGCTCTACCCCTATGTGTACCTGCTGGCGCGCTCGGCGCTGGGCGAGCGCGCGGCGCACCTGATGGAGGCCGCGCGCCTGCTGGGCGCGCCGCTGTCCCGCCGCATCGCCACCATTGCGCTGCCGCTGGCGCGCCCGGCCGTCGCCGCCGGCGTGGCGCTGGCGCTGATGGAAACCCTGGCCGACTTCGGCGTCACCAGCTACTTCGGCATCCAGACCTTCACCGCCGGCATCCTCAAGGCCTGGCTGTCGCTGGACAACCGCACCGCCGCCGCCCAGCTGTCCACCATGCTGCTGGCGCTGGTGGTGCTGCTGCTGTGGCTGGAGCACCGCGCCGAGCGGCGCATGCGCTTCACCGCCAAGGGCGCGGGCCACGCCGGCGCCACCGAGGCCCAGCCCGTGGCCCTGCGCGGCGCGGCGCGGGCCCTGGCCTGGGGCGTGTGCGCGCTGCCCGTGCTCATGGGCTTCTTCGCGCCGGTGGCCTTCATGCTGCGGCCGCTGGCGTCCGACTGGTCGGTGCTGCCCTGGGACCGTTTCGTCGAATGGGCCTGGAACAGCGTGCGCCTGGGCGGCATCACCGCCGGCCTGGCCGTGGCCGTGGCGCTGGCGCTGGCCTTTGCGGTGCGCCGCCGCCCCGACCTGCCCACGCGCGGCGTGGTGCAACTGGCGAGCCTCGGTTATGCCGTGCCCGGCGCGGTGATCGTCGTCGGGCTGCTGCTGCCCGTGGGCTGGCTGCAGCAGGCCGCGCCGCAGTGGGGCGTGGGCGCGCTCGTCACCACCACGGCGGTGGGCATCGTCTGGGCCTACCTGGTGCGCTTTTGCGCCGTGGCGCTGCAGTCGGTGCAAAGCGGCTATGCGCGCATTCCCGCCAGCCTCGACGATTCGGCCCGCATGCTGGGCGCCGGCAGCGCGCGCCTGATGGCGCAGGTGCACTGGCCGCTGCTCAAGCGCTCCACCGCCGCCGCCGCGCTGCTGGTGTTCGTCGACGTGATGAAGGAGCTGCCCGCCACGATGGTGCTGCGCCCGTTCAACAGCGACACCCTGGCCGTGGTCGCCTACCAGCTCGCGCGCGACGAGCGCCTGGGCGAGGCCGCGCTGCCCTCGCTCGCGCTGGTGGCCGTGGGCCTGCTGCCGGTGCTGCTGCTCAGCCGCACGCTGCGCGCCGCGCCCCCGCCTGCACGCGCCGGCGCCGCCGCAGCGGTGGACGCGGGCAGCGCGCAGGAGGCCGCCGTGGACGAGGCGCGTTCGCTCGTGGCCTGAGCCGGCATTGGATTTTTTGACCTGTTGAGGGGAGCCCGTCCATGGACGACCAGATCACGATCTACCACAACCCGCGCTGCAGCAACTCGCGCGCCGCGCTGGCCCTGCTGCAGGAGCGCGGCCTCGTGCCGCGCATCGTCGACTACCTGAAGACCCCGCTGGACCGCGCCGCCCTGCAGGCCCTGGTGGCGGCCACTGGCGTGCCGCTGCGCGAGCTGCTGCGCAGCAAGGAGGCGGCCTACGCGGCGCTGGGCCTGGGCGATGCCGCCTGCACCGAGGCACAGCTGCTCGACGCCGTGGTGCAGTACCCCGAGCTGCTCAACCGCCCCATCGTCGTGGCGCCGCGCGGCGCGCTGCTGTGCCGCCCGCCCGAGCGCGTGCTGGAGCTGCTGCCCCCGCTGTGATTCGGGGTCTTTTTGGCCCCGGGCGCTGTCTGGGCAAGCGCTGGCTGCTATCACATTGGATGCCAGCACAGCCTGGCAAACGGTCTAAGCCTCGCCTAAGTCTGCCGGTTCAGACTGCCTTCCATTGCTCCTGTTTTGGAAAGGCACACACCATGAACTCCCTGCTTTCTTCTCCCCGCCGCCTGGTGCTGGCCCTGGTCGCCGCCGGCGTGGTGGGCGCTTCGGGCGCGGGCCTGGTCAGCGGCATGCACGCGCACGCCATTGCGGGGCCCGCTGCGCCCGTGGCCGCCGCTGCGGCGCCGGCCCCGATGGCGCTGCCCGACTTTTCGGACATCACCGCGCGCAATGGCCCGGCCGTGGTCAACATCAGCGTCAGCGGCATGACCAAAACCGCACTCGACGGCGGCGAGGGCGCCGGCGCCCAGCGGCGCGGCGTGCCGGGCATGGACCCGAACGACCCGTTCTATGAATTCTTCCGCCGCTTCGGCATGCCCGGCAGCATGCCGAACCAGCGCCCGGTGCCCACGCGCGGCGAAGGCTCGGGCTTTATCCTCAGCCCCGATGGCGTGATCCTGACCAACGCCCACGTGGTCGACGGCGCCACCAATGTCAGCGTCAAGCTCACGGACCGGCGCGAGTTCCAGGCCAAGGTGCTGGGCACCGACCCCCGGACCGATGTGGCCGTGCTCAAGATCGATGCCAAGAACCTGCCCGTGGTCAAGCTGGGCAGCACAAGCGACCTGCGCGTGGGCGAATGGGTGCTGGCGATCGGCTCGCCCTTCGGCTTCGAGAACAGCGTCACGGCTGGCGTCGTCAGCGCCAAGGGCCGCTCGCTGCCCGACGACGGCTTCGTGCCCTTCCTGCAGACCGACGTGGCCGTGAACCCCGGCAACTCGGGTGGCCCGCTGTTCAACGCGCGCGGCGAGGTCGTGGGCATCAACTCGCAGATCTACAGCCGCAGCGGCGGCTACCAGGGCGTGTCGTTCGCGATACCGATCGAGGTCGCAAGCCGCGTCAAGGACCAGATCCTGGCGACCGGCCAGGCCAGCCATGCGCAGCTGGGCGTGTCGGTGCAGGAGGTCAACCAGGCCTTTGCCGACTCGTTCAAGCTCGACAAGCCCGAGGGCGCGCTGGTGGCCAGCGTCGAACCGGGCAGCCCTGCGGCCAAGGCCGGGCTGGAGCCGGGCGACGTGATCCGCCGGCTCGACGGCAAGCCCATCGTGGCCTCGGGCGATCTGCCGGCCCTGATCGGCCAGGCCCTGCCGGGGCAAAAGGTGCAGCTGGACATCTGGCGCCAGGGCCAGGGCAAGCAGCTCACCGCCACGCTGGGTGACGCCGGCGACAAGGGGGCCAAGGCCGAGCGCACCGCGCAGGCCGCGGACCAGGGCAAGCTGGGCCTGGCCCTGCGGCCCCTGGCCACCGAAGAAAAGCGCGAGGCCGGCGTCGACTCCGGACTGCTGATCGAAGACGCGAGCGGCCCCGCCGCCAACGCGGGCGTGCAGGGCGGCGATGTGCTGCTGGCCATCAACGGAACGCCGGCACGCAGCGTGGACCAGGTGCGTGCGGCCGTGGCCAAGGCCGGCAAGACGGTGGCGCTGCTGGTGCTGCGCGACGGCAACAAGATCTTCGTGCCGGTTCGCATCGGCTGAGCGCCCGCAGCGCCGCCGCCCGGGGTCGGAGGCAGGGCAGCACGGTTTCAAGCCAAAACAGGCCGCAGCGCAATGCCAGCCAGCGCGGGCAGCTATGGTTTTTGCCTTCGGTGCGCGCGCTTGGCCCGCAGCACGCTATGCTGGGGTGTGCCCCGCGGCCGCCCGGCCGGCCGGGGCGCAGCACTGGACAAGGTGGGCCCATGCGACTGTTGCTGGTGGAAGACGACGCCATGATCGGCGAGGCCGTGCAGGACCTGCTGCGCGCCGAGCACTACGCCGTGGACTGGGTGCGCGATGGCGACCTGGCCGAGACGGCGCTGCGCACGCAGGCCTATGACCTCGTGCTGCTCGACCTGGGCCTGCCCCGGCGCGACGGCCTGGAGGTACTGCGTTCCCTGCGCGCGCGCAAGAACCGCACGCCGGTGCTCGTGCTCACCGCGCGCGACGCGGTGGCCCAGCGCATCGCCGGGCTCGACGCCGGCGCCGACGACTACGTGCTCAAGCCCTACGACCTCGACGAACTGCTGGCGCGCATCCGTGCGCTGCTGCGCCGCGCCGCCGGCCGCTCCGACACGGCCTACACCTACCAGGGCGTGGCCATCGACCCGGCCACGCGCGAGGCCGCGGTGGACGGCGCCCCGGTGGGGCTGTCGGCGCGCGAGTGGGCCGTGCTCGAAGCGCTGCTGGCGCGCCCGGGCAGCGTGCTCTCGCGCAGCCAGCTCGAAGAAAAGCTCTATGGCTGGGGCGACGAGATCAACAGCAACGCCGTCGAGGTCTACATCCACGGCCTGCGCAAAAAGCTCGGCGCCGCGCTGATCCTGAACGTGCGCGGCGTCGGCTACATGGTGCCCAAGCCATGAGCCTGCCGCTGTCCCACTCGCTGCGCACGCGCCTGCTGGCGTTCCTGCTGGCGGCCATCGCGCTGGCCGCGCTGGCGCAGGTGGCCGTGGCCTACCGCACGGCGCTGGCCGAGGCCGACGAGATCTTCGACTACCACATGCAGCAGATGGCGCTGGCGCTGCGCTCGGGCCTGCCCGCGGGCGGCGGCGCGGGCGGAGCGCCGGCGCACGAGGAAGAGAACACCGAATTCGTCGTCCAGGTCTGGTCCGCCGATGGGCTGCGCGTGTTCGAGTCGGCCGCGCGCGTTGCGCTGCCGCAGCGCGCGGTGCTCGGGTTTTCGAACGTGGCCGCGCACGGCACGACCTACCGCGTTTTTTCGGTGCAGACGCGTGCCCAGGTCATCCAGGTGGCGCAGGACATGGCGGCGCGCCGCGCCATGGCGCGCACGCTGGCGCTGCGCACGGCCGCGCCCATCGCCTTCATGGCGCCGCTGCTGGCGCTGGCCATCTGGTGGGTCGTGAGCCGGTCGCTGGCGCCGGTCGAGCGCGTGCGCCGCCAGGTCGCCAGCCGCCAGGCCGACGACCTCTCGCCCGTCAGCGACGCCGACCTGCCCGACGAGGTGCGGCCCCTGGTGCAGGAGCTGAACCTGCTGTTCTCGCGCGTGCAGCAGGCCTTTGCGGCGCAGCAGCACTTTGTCGCCGACGCCGCGCACGAGCTGCGCTCGCCACTGGCCGCGCTCAAGCTGCAGGTGCAAGGGTTGCAGCGCGCGGGCGACGACGCGGCGCGCGGCGTGGCCGTGGCGCGCCTGGCGGCCGGCATCGACCGCGCGGCCCGCCTGGTCGCGCAGCTGCTGGAGCTCGCGCGCAGCGAGGCCGGCGCCGCACCCGAGTCCGAGCCCGAGCCCGTGGCGCTTGCCGAGGTGGCGCGCCTGGCCCTGGCCGATGCCATGCCCGCGGCCCAGGCGCGCCAGATCGACCTGGGCCTGGGCGCGGCCGATGCCGCCACCGTGCCCGGCCAGCGCGAGACGCTGCGCATCCTGGTGCGCAACCTGCTCGACAACGCCGTCAAGTACACGCCCGCGGGCGGCCGCGTCGACGTGGGCGTCCGTGCCGACGCGGGCGCGGTCGTGCTCACCGTGGAAGACAGCGGCCCCGGTATCGCGCCCGGCGAGCGCGCGCGCGTGCTCGACCGCTTCTACCGCTGCGAAGAGGCCCAGGCCGGCGAGGTCCAGGGCAGTGGCCTCGGCCTCGCCATCGTGCAGGCCATCGCGCAGCGCCACGGCGCCGAACTGGCGCTGGACGCCTCGCCGCGCCTGGGCGGCCTGCGCGCGACCGTGCGCTTTGCCGGGGCCGCGGCCCCGCAGGGCGCGGCATGACGCGGCTGGCGCTGCTGTCGGGCCTGGGCCATGCGGTGCTGGTCGCCGCCAGCCTGCTGCTGTACGTGATGGCCACGCGCATCGGTCAGCAGCGCCGCCACCCTTCCACGGCGCTGGCCTGGGTCGTGGGCCTGGTCGCGTTCCCGTACGTGGCGCTGCCGCTGTTCCTGCTGTTTGGCACGCGCAAGTTCGCCCGCCCTGCGCGCCACCAGCGCGCGCCCGCGCCCGCGGCGGACATGCCCGCCGGCGCGCCGGCCTGGGCCACGCGCCTGCTCTCGGGCATGGAGCTGGCACCGGCCGTGCCCAACGACGCCGTCGCCTTCCACGCCGATGGCGCGGCCTCGCTGCAGGCGCTGATCGGCCTGATCGACTCGGCCGAGCACAGCCTCGATCTGTGCACTTTCCTGTTCGGCAACGACGCGGTGGGCCGCAGCGTCACCGACGCGCTGCTGCGCTGCGCGCGCCGCGGCGTCACCACGCATGTCCTGCTCGACGCCGTGGGCGGCCTGCAGACGCCCGCCCCGGTGCTGCGCCAGTGGGCGGGGGGCGGCGTGCGCGTGCGCCGCTTCATGCCGCTGCTGCACAACCCGCTGCGCGGGCGCACCAACCTGCGCAACCACCGCAAGCTGGCCGTGGCCGATGGCGTGCGCCTGTGGAGCGGCGGCCGCAACCTGGCCAGCGAGTACTTCACCGACCGCCCCGGCCGGCCCGCCTGGACCGACCTGAGCTTCACCGTGCACGGCCCGCTGGCCGCCCAGGCCCTGGCCCAGTTCCGGACCGACTGGCGCGCCGCGCGCGGGCGCCCGCACCGTGCCGCGCGCATCCTGGCGCCGCCGGTCGCGCCCGAGCGGTCCGGAGGCGCGCTGGCGCAGTGGGTGCCCAGCGGCCCCGACCATGCCGACGACACGCTGCACGCGCTGCTGATGTCGGGCGCCTACCAGGCCCAGCAGCGCATCTGGGCCGCCACGCCGTACTTCGTGCCCGACGACGCGCTGCTCGACGCCTGGTGCCTGGCCTGCCGGCGCGGCGTGCAGGTGCGCCTGCTGCTGCCGCGCCGCTCCAACCACCGCCTGGCCGACTGGGCGCGCGAGCGCGCGCTGCGCCAGCTGGTGGCCGCCGGCGGCGAGGTGTGGCTGGCGCCCACCATGCTGCACGCCAAGACCGTGCTGATCGACGGCGAGCTGGCCCTGTGCGGCTCGCTCAACCTCGACGCGCGCAGCCTGTTCCTCAACTACGAGGCCATGGCCGCGTTCTACGGGCTGGGCGAGGTGCAGTGGCTGTCGGACTGGTTCGAGCACCAGCGCGCGCTGGCCCAGCCCTACCGTGCGCGGCCCCCGTCGTGGGCGCGCGACATTTTCGAGGGCGTGGTGCGGGCGGTGGGGTTTCAGCTGTGAGGTCCCGGGGTGGTGCGGCGGGGACTTTGTGAAGGCCCTGCCCCGGGGTTGCTTCTATTTTGATAGCTTATGGCGCTTGTGTACCAAGCGCCGGAGGCCGATTTGACCATGGGTGTCTGGTGGTCCCCTCGACAGGAATCGAACCTGTATCTAGCGCTTAGGAGGCACTCGTTCTATCCATTGAACTACGAGGAGGACGCGCGGTATTGTAGGGCGCCGGTCAGAGGGGCCGACCGGCCTCAATCGGTCGGCACGGTGTAGATGATATCGACCGCGCTCTGCACGCCGGTCTGGCCGCGCAGCGTCAGGCGCTGGGACAGGTCGTAGAAGATGTAGATGGCGCCCAGCGCGCCCGAGAGGCTTTGCTCGTAGGTGACATAGAGCTTGCTCGAGAGCCGCTTGCCCAGCGTGATGGCCGCGCCGCTGGCGTCGTTGCCGCTGCCCGGTCCCTTGAAGCCGACTTCGTCGAGCCCCAGGCGCTGGGCGAAACTGCCGGTGCCGCGCCCGCCGCCGCCCAGCAGGGCCAGCGCGGCCTGTTGCAGCAGCGCAGCCTCGGCGCCGCCGCCCGCGGTGCTGCGGCCCACCACCACCCACGAGAGTTTCTCCGCGTCGGGCAGGTCGGGGTCGGAATACAGGCGCACGCGCGGCGCCTGCGCCGAGCCCGTGACCTGCACGCCGGCGCGCACGCTGATGTTCGGGCGGATTGCCAGGATGTCGAGCGAGGGGTTGTTGTAGGGACCGTTGAAGCGCGCAATGCCGGTTTTCACGTCGAGCACCTGGCCCCAGGCGCGGTAGCGCCCCTGCACGGTGCGCACCTCGCCGGTGATGCGGGGCGGGGCGCTGGCCACGCTGCTGCCGCGCACCTGCAGCGCGCCTTCGAGCCGGGTGGTGATGCCAAAGCCCTGCAAGGCAAAGTCGCGGCCCAGGTCGAGCGCGACGTCGATGTCGGGCACCCGGGTGGTCTGGGCGCGGGCGGCAGACTGGCCGGCGCGCTGCGCCTTGTCGGCGTTGGCGCGGTCGATGGCGGCCGAGCGCACCACGACGTCGCTGCCGAGCTTCGGTGCCGAGGCCTCGGGCAGGATGATGGTCGCCCGGTCCACGGTGAGGTTGCCGCGCACGGTGATCTGGCCCTGCTGCAGGCCGGCGCGCAGCGTGCCCGAGACGCTGGCCTGGCGGTCGGCGCGGACCAGCACCTGCAGCGCGCGCAGCTGCGCCGTGAAGTCCAGTGCAACCCCGGAGCCGCCGGCCGCGTTCGCGCCGCGGGGGACGCCCCAGCGCAGGGTGCCGCTGCCTTGCAGGCTGCCGCCGTCCTGCGGCGGGCGCGTCAGGTTGCCGCTGTAGCCGGCGATGCGCGCCTGGCTGCCTGGGCCGCCGCGCAGGCTCAGCTCGGTGATGTCGAGCTGGTTGCCGCGCAAGGCTGCGCGCAGGCGCCCCTCCTTCAGGTCCACGCCGTCGAGCAGCGACTGCACGGTGATGCGGTCGGCGCCCAGCGTGCCCTGCCACTGTGGCGCGTTCAGGCTGCCGCTCAGCGTGGCGTCGGCGTCCAGCGTGCCGTGGATGCGCCAGCCGGGCGGCGCCAGCGCCGACCACACGCCCACGTCGGGCAGGCGGGCGCGCACCCGCGCGTTCAAAGGCGCGTCGGGCGACCAGGTCCAGCCGCCGCCCTGGCGCGTGAGCGTGCTGCTGGCCTGGGCATCCACCTCGCCGGCGCGCTCGCTGTCCCACTGCAGTTGCGCACGCACCTGGCTGCCCTCGGCATGGAGCTCCAGGCGCGCCGCGCGCACGCCGGCGGCGGTGTCGGCGTCTGCGGCGGCGGAGGTGGCGGTGGTGGGCTGGGGTTGGCTGCCGCTGCTGCGCACGCTGGTGACCGGGGCGGGGCCGCCGGTCAGCAGGCGCAGGTCGCCACTGGCGCGCTCGAGCACGGCGCTGGCGCGCAGCGTGTCGGCGGCGTTCACGTCCCAGCGGCCGTTGAACACCAGGTTGCCCGCCAAGCCCACCGTCTCCAGCGGCGACTCGCCCGGCGCGGCCAGCGCATCGACCCAGGCCAGCGGCAGGCCGGTCAGCTCGCCCTGGGTTTGCAGCTGCATGCCCCCCTCGGCCGACTGCGCCCAGCGCAGCGGCTGCCAGCGCACGGCCACGGCGCCGGGTACCGGGCCGCTGACCTGCGCCTGGCCGGCGCCGGCTTCCACGGTGTGGCTGGCAGCGGCGCCGCGCGTCTGGCGCAGCGTCAGCGCCAGGGGGTCCTGCAGGCGCAGTGCCCAGGTGCCGGGCCGCGCGGCGTCCTGCAGTTGGAGCTGCAGCGTGGCCACATTGGCGCGCCACTGCGCGGCCGTGGCGCTGGACGCGGCCAGGCCGCCGCTGAGCTGCGTGTTCAAGGTGATGCGCCGCTCGCCGAGCACGGCCTGCCCGTCCAGCGCCAGCGTAGCCTGCGCGAGCGCGCCGGACAGCTGGGCGTTGAAGCGGCTGAGCTGGAAGCGCGTGGCGGCCACGCTGTCTTTGGGCGCAGGCAGGGCGATGTCCATGCTGGGCGCGCTCAGTGTGGCCTGCAGCGTGAACGGTGTCTCGCCGCGCGCCGGGCTGGGCGCCGCAGCGCCGCCCGCGTGGTGCAGCTGCTGCTGCAGGCTGCGCAGGCCCCCGCGCCAGCGCGCGTCCAGGCGTGCCTGGCCCTGCACGGTGGTGCCTTGCCGCGCCGTGGACAGGCCGGGCAGCGATTGCAGCCAGGCTTGCACGCGTTCGGCCGAGGCCACGTTGAGCTGCAGCTCGCCTGCGCCGTTGGCCTGCCCCAGCTCGCCCTGGGTGCGCGCGGTGGCGCCCGGCACGGTGAGCGCCAGCTTGCCGCGCACTGCCAGGGCGTCGCCCAGCGTGGCTTCGATCTGCTGGCCGCGCAGCTGCGCCTGCAGCGCATCCACGTCCAGTTGCTGCAACGTCAGCTGCGGCGCAGCCCAGCGGCCGCTGGCGCGCACGGTCTGGATGCGCAGCGGGGCGCTGGCGGCCCTGCGGGCTGGCGCGCGCGCGGGCGCGGCGCGGCCGCTGGCACGCAGGTCGGCCTGAAAACGCACCGCGCCGTCCTGCACCTGCGCGCGCAACTGGCCGTTCAGGGGGGCAGCGTCGAACTGCGTGTGCACGGCCGCGGGGCTCAAGGCGCGCACGTCAGCGCTGCCTTCGACCGCGCTGCTCGCCACCGTGTAGCTGCCCTGTGCCGTGATGCGTCCGTGGCCGACGCGCAGCTCGGCCTGGGGGACGCGCCACCGCGCGCCGTCGTAGTCCGCTTGGGCGTCCAGGCCGCTGACCGGCAGGCGCCCCTGGTCCCACGGACCGGGCAGGGCGTTGCTGAGCTGCGCTGCCACCTGCCAGCCGCTGTCCTGCGGACCGGCCTGCACGCTGCCGTCCAGCGCGGTGGCGGGGGCCTGAGGCCACAGCGCTGCGAGATTGAGCGCGCGCAGCTCGGCGCTGGCCTGCCGCAGTGGCTGCGCCGCCCAGGGCGCCAACTCGGCGCGCACGTCGGCCTGCATGGTATTGGTGGGCGGGGGCGGGGGGATAGCGGGGGCTTTGGCGGCAGCCGTCCGGGTATTTCTTGCGGTGGTCGGAGGGCGCTTTTCTGGCGCGGGGGGCACCGGTGCGGGGGCCGCAGCAGCGCCTGCGGCAGACGGGCGCAGCTGGGCCGCCACCTGCAGGCGTGCGGCCGCCGTGGCCAAGCTGCCATTCACCGTGGCGTGGGCCGCCAGCTTCAGCGGCTGGTCGCTGCCCGGCGTCGCGGTCTGCACCTGGCCCTCCACAGTGGCCTTCACGGCCATGGGCGCGCGGGCCTGCACGGTGGCTTCAACGCTGTAGTGGCCCTGGGCCAGGTCCACGCCGTCGATCGTCAGTGCGTGCTGCACGCGGTCGTAGCGGTAGCGGCCTGCGAGCGCATGGGCCTGCACCGCTGGGGGGCCGGCCCATTCCAGCAGGTCGATCTTGAACGGCAGGTCGATGCGGACCGGCAGCACCAGTTGCTCCAGGGGCTCGGGTGGGGGCGCATCGGGCTTCGGGGTCGAGGTGATGCGCACGCGGGCGGCGTGCACCTCGCCCAGCGTCAGGCTGCGCTGCAACAGCGGCGCCAGGCTCCAGCCGATGCGCGCGCCCTCCACCTCCACCGCCAGGGTCGGGCTGCTCCAGCGCAGCCAGCCGATGGTGCCGCCGCCGCGTAGGGAGCCGCTCACATCGCGCGTTTGCAGCTGCTGGTCGGGCGGCAGCCAGCGCGCCGCCTGCGCCAGCGTGGCGGCCAGCGAGGTGCCGCGGCCCGACCAGATCCAGGCGCCTGCGCCCAGCAGCACCACGGACAGCACCAGCAGCGCGAGCAGGCCGGCGGCCAGACGCCAGACGCGCGGGCGCTGGCGCGGCGGCACGGCCGCGTGCCGGGCCGAGGCGGCCGCAAAGGGGTTGGCCGGGGGCGGGCCGCTGGCGGCAGCGGCAAACGTGTCCGCGCCAGCGTCGGGAGGGGTGGGTTTGCGCGTGGCCATGCGTGCCGGTCTTAAAAGGTGAAGCCCAGGCGCAAATGCAGGCGCAGGCTCTTGGCCTTGAGGCCATAGGCCAGGTCGGCCTGCAGTGGCCCGACGGGGCTGCGCCAGCGCACGCCCGCGCCCACGCCCACCTGCGGGCTCAGGTCGCCCACGCGGTCGGCCACGGCCCCGGCGTCGGCGAACACGGTGCTTTCCCAGTCGGTGACATTGCCGCGCACCGCAAACGGGCGCTGCCACTCCACGCTGGCCACCGCCAGGTAGCGGCCGCCGAAGAGCAAATCGTTTTCCTTGCGTGCGCCGATGGTGCGGTAGCCGTATCCGCGCACCGTGGTGTCGCCGCCGGTCAGGAACAGCTGGGTGACCGGGATCTGCGCGCCGCTGCGCGCCAGCACGGCGCCGCCTTCGGCGCGCAGCGCCAGCCGGCTGTCGCGCGGCAGGCCGCTGTCGAGCTGCACCTTGCCCAGCGGCACAAAGTGCAGCCAGCGCGCCATCGCGCGCACGAACGGGTCGCGCTGCGGCGTCAGCGTGGTGCCCGCGCCCAGTTCCCAGGCCACGCCGAAGCCGCGCGTGGGCGTGGTCGGGCTGTTGAAGTAGCGCCCGGTCCAGCTGTAGTTGGCGGTCACGGCGGTGCTCGACGGCGGCGCGCTCGGCCCCTGGTTGTGGGCGTAGTCGTATTGCAGGAACGCCGTGCGGTCGATGCGGTCGTCGCTGCGGGTGCGGCCGCCGCGCAGGCGCGCGCTGTTGACTTCGTAGCTGCCGGTAGCCTCGCGCTGCACCTGAGCGCCGCTGAACCAGCGCCAGCCGTCGTCCGCCGGCAGCGCCGTCCATTCGGTGCTGAGCAGCTTGTTCTTGCGGTCGAGCTGCAGCTTGTTGAGCGCGCGCCAGCCGATGCCCGGCAAGCGGTTGTGCGTGTGGTCCACGCTCAGGCGCGGCCCGCTGTCGGTGGACACGCCCACGCCGAACACCCACTTCTGCAGCTTGGCTTCGCGCACCTGCGCGGTGACGGGTGCGGCCTCGGGGTCGGTGCCGTCGGTGTCGAGCGTCAGGAACACGGCGTCGTAATAGCCGCTGCTGGCCAGGCGCTGCTGTGCGTCCAGCAGGCGCGCTTCGCTGTAGACGGCGCCCGTGGGCAGGCGCGCGAGCCGGCGCGCGCCGTCGGGGTCGTAGCGCTCGCTGCCTTCCACGCGCAGCGGGCCAAAGCGGTAGGCCGGGCCGGAGTCGTAGTTGACCGCCAAATCCGCCTCGTGGCGGTCGGCGTCCACTTCGGCGCGGCTGTTGGCAATGCGCGCGGTGGGGTAGCGGCGCGCGCGCAGCGTGCGCAGGCCCTGGTCCTTGGCGCCGTCCCAGTCCGATTGCGTGAACGGCTGCCCCGGCGGCAGCGCCCATTCGTTCTGCACCCGGGCCCGCTGTGGCGCGGCCTCGGCCGAGGTGGCGGCGGGGCCCGTGACGTCTATCGTGGCGCTGCGGATGTGCGTTTGCGGGCCCGGTGCCACGGTCAGCACGATGCGCCGCGGCGCCTCGGCGCCCGGGGTCTCCTGCATGTCCAGCGCCAGGGTCGGGGCGAAGTAGCCGAGCGTGGCCAGCAGCTCGCGCGCGTTGCTGTCGGCGGCGCCGAGCAGGCGCGAGAGCTCGCGTGCCTCCAGGCCCGGAAAGCGCCGAAAGCGCTGCAGTTCCAGGTTCTTCGTTAGGTAGGCCTCGATGTCGCGCGGCGCCTGCACGTCGAGCGTGAACGCCAGCGGCACGTCGTCGGGCACGCCGGCCACGTCAGGCGCCGTGTCGCGCGGTCCGCCGAGCGAGACCGGCAGCAGGCTGCACCCCGCCAGGCCCAGCACGCTAAAAAGCAGCAACGCCGGCCATCGGGCCGGCGTGGAGGGGGGCGGACGCGCAATCATGGGGTCATTTTGACAGCATGCGCATCGCGTCTTCGAGGCCTTTCAAGGTCAGCGGGTACATGCGGTCGCCCATCAGCTGCTGGACGATGCTGATGCTCTGGCGGTACTGCCACACGCCCTGGGGCTCGGGGTTGATCCAGGCGAACTTGGGGAAGGTGTGCGTGAGGCGCTGCAGCCATTCGGCGCCGGCCTCCTCGTTGTTGTATTCGACGCTGCCGCCGGGCTGCAGGATCTCGTACGGGCTCATGGTCGCGTCGCCCACGAAGATCAGCTTGTAGTCCTTGTTGTACTTGCGCAGGATGTCCCAGGTCGGGAACTTCTCGGCGAAGCGGCGCCGGTTGTTCTTCCAGACGAAGTCGTAGACGCAGTTGTGGAAGTAATAGAACTCCAGGTGCTTGAACTCGGTCTTTACGGCCGAAAACAGCTCCTCGACGCGCTGGATGTGCTCGTCCATGGTGCCGCCCACGTCCATCAGCAGCAGCACCTTCACGTTGTTGTGGCGCTCGGGCACCATCTTGATGTCGAGCCAGCCGGCGTTGGCCGCCGTGCTGCGGATGGTGTCGGGCAGGTCGAGTTCGAGTTCATGGCCTTCGCGCGCGAACTTGCGCAGCCGGCGCAGCGCCACCTTGATGTTGCGCGTGCCGATCTCCTGCGTGTCGTCGTAGTCGCGGTAGGCGCGCTGCTCCCACACCTTGACGGCGCTCTTGTTCTTGCCGGCGCCGCCGATGCGGATGCCCTGCGGGTTGTAGCCGCCGTGGCCGAACGGGCTGGTGCCGCCCGTGCCGATCCACTTTCTGCCGCCCTCGTGGCGCTCTTTCTGCTCTTCGAGGCGCTTTTTCAGCGTCTCCATCAGCTCGTCCCAGCCCATCTTCTCGATCGCGGCCTTTTGTTCGGGCGTGAGCTCGCGCTCCAGGAGCTTGCGCAGCCAGTCGGCGGGGATCTCTTTCGTGAAGTCGGCCACCATCTCCACGCCCTTGAAGTAGGCGGCAAAGGCGCGGTCGAACTTGTCGTAGTGCTTTTCGTCCTTGACCAGGGCCAGGCGCGACATGAAATAGAAGTCGTCCAGGCTCCAGGCGTTGTCGGAATTCGGGCCGACCACGCCGGCCTCCAGCGCTTCGAGCAGCGTGAGGTATTCCTTGACCGACACGGGCAGCTTGGCCGCGCGCAAGGTGTAGAAGAAGTCAATCAGCATGTTTTTGGCCTCCAGCGCTTATCCAGCCTGCGCATGCTGCTCTAATAAAGAGAGCATCTGGGCGCGCGACTCGGGCCATTCGCCGGCGCGCAGGCTGTACATCACGGTGTCGCGGATGGTGCCGTCGCGGCGCAGCGCGTGGCCGCGGAGCACGCCGTCCTTGCGCGCACCCAGGCGCTCGATCGCGCGCTGGCTGGCAAAGTTGAAGTTGTCGGTGCGCCAGCCCACGACGTGGCAGCCGAGCTGGTCGAAGGCGTGGCCCATCATCAGCAGCTTGCAGGTGGTGTTGACGTGGCTGCGCTGTGCGCTGCGGGCGTACCAGGTGTAGCCGATCTCGAGCCGGCGCACGGCCGGCAGGATGTCGTGGTAGCTGGTGCTGCCGAGCACGCGGTCTGTGGCCTCGTCGACCACGGCAAAGGCAAAGCGGCTGCCCTGCTCGCGCATCTGCAGCGCGGTCTCGATGTACAGGCGCGTCTCCTGCGGCTCGGGCACCGAGGTCACGCGCAGCTTCCAGAGCTCGCCGTCTGCAGCGGCGGCGGCCAGGCCGTCTTCGTGCGCCAGGGCGAGCGGCTCCAGCCGCAGGCCGCGGTCGCGCAGCACCACGGGTTCGACGAAAGCCATGTCAGTCCTCTGCTTTTTGGCGCTGCAGCGCGCGCCAGCGCCGCGCCGCGTGCAGCCCCAGGCCGCCGCCAACGCCCACGAGCGCAATGCCCAGCAGGCTGGCCGTGCCGTAGCCGGCGGCAAACACATCCAGGCCGAAGGCCTGGCCGAGACCGAACCCCGCCAACGCGCCGCCGACGAAGCCCACGGCGTCCGAGACGCCTTCCAACAGTAAACGCTTGCCCGCGCCCATGGCGTCGCCGCCGTCAGCGGTTGCGCTGGTTCATGAACACCAGCTTTTCGAACAGCGACACGTCCTGCTCGTTCTTGAGCAGCGCGCCGACCAGCGGTGGCACGGCGACCTTGTTGTCGGCGCTTTGCAGCGCTTCGAGCGGAATGTCTTCGGCCACCAGCAGCTTGAGCCAGTCGAGCAGTTCGGAGGTCGACGGCTTCTTCTTGAGGCCCGGCAGGTGGCGCACGTCGTAGAAGGTCTTCATCGCCACCGTGAGCAACTCGCTCTTGAGCGTGGGAAAGTGCACGCCGACGATCTGGCGCATCGTCTCGGCCTCGGGGAACTTGATGTAGTGGAAGAAGCAGCGGCGCAGGAACGCGTCGGGCAGTTCCTTTTCGTTGTTCGAGGTGATGAACACCAGCGGGCGGTGCTTGGCGCGGATCAGCTCGCGCGTCTCGTAGCAATAGAACTCCATGCGGTCGATCTCGCGCAGCAGGTCGTTCGGGAATTCGATGTCGGCCTTGTCGATTTCGTCGATCAGCAGCGCCACCGGCTCGTCGGCCGTGAAGGCCTGCCAGAGCACGCCCTTGACGATGTAGTTGCGGATGTCCTGCACGCGTTCGTTGCCGTCCACGCCGCCGAGCTGGCTGTCGCGCAGGCGGCTCACGGCGTCGTATTCATAGAGGCCTTGCTGCGCCTTGGTGGTCGACTTGATGTGCCACTGCAAGAGCGGCATGCCCAGGGCCTGCGCCACCTCCTCGGCCAGCATCGTCTTGCCGGTGCCGGGCTCGCCTTTGACGAGCAGCGGGCGCTGCAAGGTGCTGGCTGCATTCACGGCCAGCATCAGGTCTGGGGTGGCGACATAGTTCTGGGAGCCTTGAAATTTCATGGAGCTAAAACACCGAATCGTTGACAAATGGGCTTGACAGGTGCTGGCTATAATTGCCTGCTCAATCCTGAGCCCTCAAGCTGAACTTCCACGAGAGATTGTGCGCGCAAAATGAACAAGACGTTGACCACGATATTTGCCCTGGCTGTCGCTTCCGTGACCGCCTTGTCCCACGCCCAGGAAGTCAAGGGCGATGCGAAGGCCGGAGAGCAGAAGGTCGCCATGTGCATCGGATGCCATGGCATCGTGGGCTACCAGTCGAGCTTCCCCGAGGTCTACAAGGTGCCCATGATCTCGGGCCAGAGCGCGAACTACATCAGCGCTGCGCTGCACGCCTATCAGAAGGGCGAGCGCCGGCACCCCACCATGCGCGCCATCGCCGACTCGCTGACGGAACAGGACATTGCCGACGTCGCCGCCTACTATGCCCAGCACGGCAAGACCGAGGTGCAGCTGCCGCCCAAGCCCGCGCGCGAGCCCAGCGTGCAGGTGGCCGAGCTGCTCAAGAAGGGCGCTTGCGTGTCCTGCCACGGCGACAACTTCGCCAAGCCAATCGACCCGTCGTACCCGCACATCGCCGGCCAGCACGCCGACTACCTGTTCGTCGCGCTCAAGTCGTACAAGGTGGAAAAGAACGCCAACGTGGGGCGCGGCAATGCCATCATGGGCGGCGTCGCAAAGCAGTTCAGCAATGCCGAACTGAAGGCATTGTCCAGCTACATCAGCGCGGTCCAGGGCGACCTAAAGGTGGTGCCCGAGTCGCGCTTCCGCTGAGCGCGCTGCGCACGCTCTGACCGCAAAACCCGCTTCGGCGGGTTTTTGCATTTCATGGTGTTTTGGCCTGCAGGGCCCAACTGGTAAGCGCTGATAGCAATCGAATCGATAGCTTTCGGCCTGGCGCCTCAGTCGCGCGTGGCGCGCCGCTGCACGGCCGCGATGTAGGCGTCGCCGTCGGGCGGTCGGCCCGAGCGCTGGCTCTCCCACAGCATCTCGCCCAGGCATTCCATGGCGGCGTGGTGCGCGTCGTGCAGCGAGTCCAGGCGCTTGGCCAGCAGCTCGACCGCCTGGCGGATGCCGCGCGGCTGGTCGATGCTGCACTGCTCGCTGATCGACAGGTGCATCGACAGGTGCAGGAACGGGTTGGTGTGCTGCGGCGTTTCGTCGTAGTTGCGCGCCAGGGCGGCATCGGTATCGGCGAGGTCGGCGTGGTATTCGGGGTGCTCGGCGATCCAGAGGCTGGCCAGCGTTTCGATGGCCTCCATCGGGGCGCCGGCCTGGGTTTTGGCATGCGTGGCGCAGAAGAAGCGCCGCACATCGGCTTGGGACGGGTTGAACATGCGGGCAAGCGTAGCACGCACGGGAAGGTGCGCGCGGGGCGGCAGCGGCGCCGTCCTACGCTGGCGGCGCAGCGCGGCCCTTACATTGGCCTGGGCCGGCGCAGAGGGCTGCCCCGCCAGTGCCAGACCTGTCCCTTTACCAGACCGAGGAAATTTCCCCATGAATGCTTTGAGAATCACCGGCGTGGTGCTGATCGTGCTGGGTCTGGCCGGCTTCTTCACCGGAGGGTTCAGCTTCACCAAGGACACCACCCAGGCCAAGCTCGGACCGCTGGAGCTGACCGTGACGGAAAAAGAGTCCGTTAATGTGCCCCCATGGCTGAGCCTGGGTGCCATGGCGCTGGGGGCCGTGGTGCTGGTGCTGGGCTTTCGCCGGCGCTAGCCCGGCGCGCGGACGCCGCAAGCAGCGGGTCAGCGGCCCGGTGCGCCCAGCATCTGCGAGATGGCCTGCGCTGCCTCCAGCAGCGGGGGCAGCATGCCGGCCTGCATGGCGTCGGCGCTGGTGCGGTTGGCCTGGCCGCTGATGTTCAGCGCCGCCACGGTCTGGCCGGCGCGGTTGGTCAGCGGCGCGGCCACCGAGATCAGGCCCTCTTCGAGCTCCTGGTTGACGAGGCACCAGCCCTGTGCGCGCGCCTGCCGGATGTGCGCCAGCAGCGCGGAGCGGTCCACCGTGGTGTGCTGGGTGAGCCGCTGCAGTGGCACGCTCTCCAGGCGTGCGCGCAGCACGTCGTCGGGCAGGGCCGCCAGCAGCACGCGCCCCATTGAGGTCCAGCAGGCCGGCAGGCGTGAGCCGATGGCCAGGTGGTTGCGCATGATCTTGTGCGTGTGCACGCGCATCACATAGACGATCTCCAGGCCGTCGAGCACGGCGGCCGAGCAGGACTCGCGCACCTGGTCCACCAGCGTCTCCATCACGGGCTCGGCCAGGTTCCACAGCGGCATCGACGACAGGTACGAGAAGCCCAGCTCCAGGATGCGTGGGGTCAGGCGAAAGAGCCGGTCGTCGCTTTCGACATAACCCAGGGTTTGCAGCGTCAGCAGGATGCGGCGCGCGCCGGCGCGCGTGAGGCCCGTGCGCGCGGCCACTTCGCTAAGCGTCTGCTGCGGCGCCTCGGCGCGGAACGAGCGGATCACTTCGAGCCCGCGCGCGAAGGACTGCACGTAGCTGTCACCGGGCCGGGGACTTTGGGGGAAATTGGGGGGGGGCATCGGCGTGCGTCCTATAATTCATTATACGAACATTTGTTCTTATAGCGAACAAATACCGGGTTTTGAATTTACCAGGAGCGCATCCATGATCAACAAGATTGCCGACTCGGTGGCCCAGGCGCTGTCCGGCGTGAAAGACGGTGCCACGGTGCTGATTGGCGGCTTCGGCACCTCGGGCAACCCGGTCGAGCTGATCGACGGCCTGATCGCCCACGGCGCGCGCGACCTCACCGTGGTCAACAACAACGCCGGCAATGGCGAGACGGGCCTCGCGGCCCTGCTCAAGAGCGGCCAGGTGCGCAAGATCATCTGCAGCTTCCCGCGCCAGGTGGACAGCTGGGTGTTCGACGACCTGTACCGCAGCGGCAAGGTCGAGCTCGAACTGGTGCCCCAGGGCAACCTGGCCGAGCGCATGCGCGCCGCCGGCGCCGGCATCGGCGCGTTCTTCTGCCCCACGGCCTACGGCACCGAGCTGGCGGCCGGCAAGGAAACCCGCGAGATCAATGGCAAGCACTACGTGCTCGAGTACCCGATCTACGGCGACGTGGCGCTCGTGAAGGCCGAGCAGGGCGACCGCTGGGGCAACCTGACATACCGCATGTCGGCGCGCAACTTCGGCCCCGTCTGCGCCATGGCGGCCAAATACACCGTCGCCACCGTGCACGAACTGGTGGAGCTCGGCGAGATGGACCCCGAGGCCGTGGTCACCCCCGGCATCTATGTCAGCCAGGTCGTCAAGGTGCCGCGCGTGGCCACCCAGGCCGGCGGAATCAAGCAGTAAAGCCCGTTCAGCCCAAGGAGATACAGCGTGAGCAGCTACCAAAAACGAACCAAGGATGAACTGGCAGCCCGTGTGGCCCAGGACATCTACGACGGTGCCTATGTGAACCTCGGCATCGGCATGCCCACCAAGGTGGCCAACCACATCCCCGCTGGCCGCGAAGTGGTGCTGCATTCCGAAAACGGAATTCTGGGCATGGGGCCCGCACCCGCCGCAGGCCAGGAAGACTACGACCTGACCAATGCCGGCAAGCAGCCCGTGACGCTGCTGCCCGGTGGCAGCTACTTCCACCACGCCGACAGCTTCGCGATGATGCGCGGCGGCCACCTCGACATCTGCGTGCTCGGCGCGTTCCAGGTGTCGGCCACGGGCGACCTGGCCAACTGGAGCACCGGCGAGCCCGGCGCGATTCCCGCCGTGGGCGGCGCGATGGACCTGGCCGTGGGCGCCAAGTCCACCTGGGTGATGATGGATTTGCTGACCAAGACCGGCGAGTGCAAGGTGGTCAAGGAATGCAGCTACCCGCTCACGGGCCTGGCCTGCGTCAAGCGCATCTACACCGAGCTGTGCACGCTCGAATGCACGCCCGAAGGCCTGCGCCTGATCGACACCGTGCCCGGTCTCTCGCACGAGGAACTCGAGCGCATCGTCGGCCTGCCGATCCAGCCATAAGCATCAAAACCGGCTCCAGTGCTTATCCAGAAAGCGCTGGATGCTCACTTTTTTGAAATCCCCCCTTCGGAGACACCATGAACAACGCCCCCCAAGCCTTCATCTGCGACGCCATCCGCACCCCCTTCGGTCGCTACGGCGGCGCCCTCTCGGGCGTGCGCACCGATGACCTGGGCGCCATCCCGATCAAGGCGCTGATGGAGCGCAACCCCGGCGTGGACTGGGCCGCCGTGACCGACGTGATCTACGGCTGCGCCAACCAGGCCGGCGAAGACAACCGCAACGTGGCGCACATGTCCAGCCTGCTGGCCGGCCTGCCGATCGAAGTGCCCGGCGCCACCCTGAACCGCCTGTGCGGCTCGGGCCTGGACGCCGTGGGCACGGCCGCGCGCGCCATCAAGTCGGGCGAAGCGCGCCTGATGATCGCCGGCGGCGTCGAAAGCATGAGCCGCGCCCCGTTCGTCATGCCCAAGGCCGAGAGCGCGTTCAGCCGCAACAACGCCGTGTACGACACGACGATCGGCTGGCGCTTCGTCAACAGGCTGATGAAGGCGCAGTACGGCGTCGACTCGATGCCCGAGACGGCCGAGAACGTCGCCGACGACTTCAAGATCGAGCGCGCCGCGCAGGACCGCATGGCGCTGGCCAGCCAGACCAATGCCGCCGCCGCGATCGCCGCCGGCCACCTGGCGCGCGAGATCGTGCCGGTGACCATTGCGCAAAAGAAGGGCGACGCCATCGTGGTGAGCCAGGACGAACACCCGCGCGCGACCACGCTCGAGGCGCTGGCCAAGCTCAAGGGCGTGGTGCGTGAGGGCGGCACGGTGACGGCCGGCAATGCCAGCGGCGTCAACGACGGCGCCTGCGCGCTGCTGCTGGCCGACGAAGCCAGCGCCGCGCAGTACGGGCTGACGCCGCGCGCCCGCGTGGTCGGCATGGCCACGGCCGGCGTGGCGCCGCGCATCATGGGCTTTGGCCCGACGCCCGCCACGCTCAAGGTGCTGGCGCAGACCGGCCTGACCATCGACCACATGGACGTGATCGAACTCAACGAAGCCTTCGCCGCGCAGGGCCTGGCCGTGCTGCGCGCGCTGGGCCTCCAGGACGACGACGCCCGCGTCAACGCCTGGGGCGGCGCGATTGCGCTGGGCCACCCGCTGGGTGCCAGCGGCGCGCGCCTGGCCACCACGGCCGTGAACCGCCTGCACGCCACGGGCGGCCGCTACGCGCTGTGCACTATGTGCATTGGCGTGGGGCAGGGCATTGCGGTCATTCTCGAACGCGTCTGACGTCCGGGGCTGCGGCCCTTTTGCGCGCCTTGCGCAGCATTTTTTCAGGAATTTTCACCATGAGCATCACCTTCCGCACCCCCTCGCGCCGCCAGTTTGCCCTGCAGGCCGCTGCCGCCTCCCTGGCCCTGCTGGGCACTGTGCCGGCCCTGGCGCAAACCGCGTTCCCGACCAAGCCGATCACCATCGTCGTGCCGTTCTCGGCCGGCGGCACCACCGACATCCTGGCGCGCCTGATGGGCCAGTACCTCTCGACCGAACTGGGCCAGCCCGTGGTGGTCGACAACAAGGCCGGCGCGGGCGGCAACATCGGCGGCGCCCTGGCCGCCAAGGCGCCGGCCGACGGCTACACCCTGTTCATGGGCACGGTGGGCACGCACGCCATCAACGCCGCCCTGTACAAGAAGATGCCCTTCGACCACATCAAGGACTTCGCGCCGCTGTCGCGTGTGGCCAACGTGCCCAACCTGCTGGTGGCGCACCCCGCGGAGCCGTACAAGACCGTGCCCGAGATGATCGCCTACGCCAAGGCCCATCCCGGCAAGATCAACTTCGGCTCGCCCGGCAACGGCGCGTCGCCCCACCTGTCGGGCGAACTGTTCAAGTCGATGGCCAAGGTCAATCTGACGCACATCCCCTACAAGGGCAGCGCGCCGGCCGTCTCCGACCTGCTGGGCAACCAGATCTCCATCATGTTCGACAACATGCCTTCGGTGATCCCGCATGTGCGCTCGGGCAAGCTGCGCGCGATTGCCATCACCACCGCCAAGCGCTCGCCCGAGCTGCCCGATGTGCCCACCATCGCCGAAGCCGGCGTGCCGGGCTACGAGGCCGTGTCGTGGTTCGGCATGTTCGCGCCGGCGGGCACGCCCGCGCCGGTGCTGGCGACGATCAGCGCGGCGCTGTCCAAGGTGCTGGCCAACCCCGAAGTGCAAAAGAAGATCAGCGCCCAGGGCGGTGAGACCGTCAACGAAACGCCCGCGCAGTTTGCCGCCTTCATCCGCGCCGAAACCATCAAGTGGGGCAAGGTCGTGAAGGAGTCGGGCGCCAGCGTCGACTGATCGGCTATCAAAAACAATAGCTGCTGGCGCTTATCCCATAAGCGCTGGGGGCTGTTTTAGGCTGTATCCCTGGGGGCGCTTTCGGCGCCCTCTGTGCCGTCTGGGGCCACGGGGGCCTTGGACGCCGCCTGGAGCGCGCGCTCCTGGCGCTCCTTGGCCATCTGCTCGGCCAGCTGGCTGCGGCCCTCGCGCGCCACCGCGATCGACTTGGCGCGGTCCTGGTAGTACGGGTACATGCGGTCGACCAAAGCGATGTTGTGCTCGCGGAAGCGCCGCGTGATGGCGCTGGCCTCGGGGGCCGGCAGGCCCATCAGTTCGAGCACGGTGTGCGCGCTGCACAGGCTCGATTCGAACAGCTCGCGCTGCACCAGCGCCACGCCCACATCGCGCAGCCGGTTCCAGTGCGTCACGTCGCGCGCACGCGCCACCACCTGCAGCTGCGGAAAATGCTCGCGCGCCAGCCGGGCGATCTGGAGCGACTGCTCCGGGTCGTCCACCGCAACGACCAGGATGCGCGCCTGACCGGCCCCGGCGATGCGCAGCAGGTCCAGCCGCGTGGCGTCGCCATAGAACACGCGGTAGCCAAAGGTGTGCGCCACTTCCAGCATTTCCACGCTGTGGTCGAGCACCGTGGTCGGCACGCCCTGCATCAGCAGCACGCGCGCGACGATCTGGCCGTAGCGGCCAAAGCCGGCGATGAGCACGGGCGCTTCCTGCGGCTCGGAAATCTCCTCGGCCTGCGGCGCCTTGACCTCGGCGTAGCGGCGCAGCAGCGCGCGGTCGAGCAGCGCCAGCAGCAGCGGGCTGAGCAGCATCGACAGCGCCACCGCGCCGATCAGCAGCGAGGCCACTTCGGGCGAGAGCGCCTTGGCGCCCGCTGCGGTCTGGAACACCACGAACGCGAACTCCCCGCCCTGGGACAGCAGCAGCGTGAACACCGGGCGCTCGCGGTAGGGGATCTTGGCGCCCGTGGCCAGCGTGTAGATCACCACTGCCTTGATCGCCAGAAAGCCCAGCACGACGGCGGCCATGGTCCACGGCGAGCGCATCAGCACGCCGAAGTCGATGGTCATGCCCACGGCCATGAAGAACAGGCCGAGCAGCAGGCCCTTGAACGGTTCGATGTCGGTCTCGAGTTCGCGCCGGTATTCGCTGTCGGCCAGCAGCACGCCGGCGAGGAACGCGCCCAGCGCCATCGACAGGCCGAGCTGCACCATCAGCATGGCAATGCCCACCACCAGCAGCAGCGAGGCGGCGGTGAAGATCTCGGGCGTCTTGCTCTTGGCGATCCAGCGCAGCAGCGGGCGCAGCAGCAGGCGTCCGCCGACCACGATGGCGCCGACCGCGCCGACGATTTTTGCGGTTTCCCACACCAGCTCCATCGGCTCGTGCTCGGCCTGCGCGCCGGCGGCCGCGCCCAGCAGCGGCAGCAGCGCCAGGATGGGGATCGCCGCCACGTCTTGGAACAGCAGGATCGAGAACCCGGCCTGGCCGCTCTGCGTGCGCATCAGATTGCGCTCCTGCAGCGTCTGCAGCGCGATGGCGGTTGAGGACAGCGCCAGCCCCAGGGCCCCCACCAGGCCCACGCGCCAAGGCAGGCCTGCCGCCCAGGCCACGGCAAACAGCGGCGCCGCGCACAGCAGCATCTGCGCGCTGCCGAAGCCGAAGATCGGGCGGCGCATGCTCCACAGGCGGCTGGGCTGCAACTCCAGACCGACCAGGAACAGCATCAGCACCACGCCAAACTCGGCAAAGTGCAGGATGTCCTGCCCGTTGCTCACCAGCGCCAGGCCCCACGGTCCGATCGCGATGCCGGCGGCCAGATAGCCGATGATGGCGCCCAGGCCGAGCGCGCGCGCAATGGGCACGGCCAGCACGGCGGCCGCCAGGTACAGGAATCCGTAGGTGAGCCAGGTCGGGGCGTGGGCCATGGTGGTGTGTGCAAAGTCCGCTGGCGCGGGGGCGGCAGGGGAGCGGCGATTTTCGCACCCGGCGCGCTGGGGCGGCTGGCGTGGGCGTGAAATGCTCTTTAAATAATAGCGCGTGGCGCATACCCCATATGCGTTGGAAGGCTTTTTTACCATTTTTCTGGCGCTGCGCCGGCCGGCGTTGATAAGATGCCAGCCTCCTTCTGAAACACCACCCCACCGATGGACTTGCACACTTGGTTGGCCTTTTTCGCGGCGGCGTGCGTGATCGCGGTGTCGCCGGGTTCGGGCGCGGTCCTGTCCATGAGCCATGGTCTGTCGTACGGGGTGCGCCGCACGGGCGCCACCATCGCGGGCCTGCAGTTGGGGCTGCTGTTGATCTTGCTGATCGCCGGCGCGGGCGTGGGCTCGCTGCTGCTGGCGTCCGAAGTGGCGTTCAGCACCGTCAAGGTGCTCGGCGCGTGCTACCTGATCTATGTCGGCTGGAGCCAGTGGCGCGCCAGCGGCGCCGTGGCCCTGCCGGGCAGCGCGGGCGCCGCGCCCGCCAGCCGCTGGCAACAGCGCTGCATGACGGGGTTTCTGACCAACGCCACCAACCCCAAGGGCATCATCTTCATGGTCGCGGTGCTGCCGCAGTTCCTGACCGAGCAGCGGCCGCTGGCGCCGCAGCTGCTGATCCTCGCGGCCACCATGGTGGCCGTGGACGTCGTGGTCATGCACGGCTACGCGGCCAGCGCCAGCGCGCTGCGCCGCCTGCTGCGCAGCGCGCGCGCCGTGCGGGCGCAAAACCGGGTGTTTGGCGGCCTGCTCATGGCCGTGGGCGCCGGGCTGTTTTTTGTGCAGCGCGGCACCCGCACGGGTTGAGCGCCCGGCATTAGCTATTGTTTCAATAGCTTAAAACGTCCTGGGGACGGGCGTTGATGGCGTTTTTGCCATGAAAACGGGCCTGCCCGCGGCAAGCGGGCGGGCCCATGCACTTCCAAGGAGGCCACGATGGCTTGGATGGACAGCCCCGAGGAACTGGCACCTGCCGCGGTGCCCACCGCAGAAGCGCACGGGCCGCACGCCGACCTGGCCGCCGGCCTGCTGGCCACGCCGGCCACGGCCTCGCCCAAGTACTTTTATGACGCGCGGGGTTCGGCGCTGTTCGAGCAGATCACGCGCCTGCCCGAGTACTACCCCACGCGCACCGAGCAGCACATCCTGTCCACCCACGCCGCGGCGTTGGCAGGCGAGATCGCCCCCGGCGCCACCGTGATCGAATGGGGCGCAGGCAACTGCGACAAGGCGCGCCAGCTGTGCAGCCTGCTGGCGCCGGCCCGCTTCGTCGCGCTGGACATCTCGGCGGACTGCCTCCGCGAGGGCGCGCGCCGCCTGCAGGCTGCCTGCCCGGCGGTGCAGGTGCGCGCGCTGGCGGCCGACCTGACGGCCGAGCTGGCGCTGCCAGCCGACGTGCCGTGCGAGCGGCGCGTGGTGTTCTATCCCGGGTCGTCGATCGGCAACTTCGACCCGCCGCAGGCGCTCGACCTGCTGCGGCGCATGCGGCGGCTGCTCGGCCGCGACGGCGCACTGCTGCTCGGCGTGGACCTGCTCAAGCCGGTGCCCGTGCTGGAAGCCGCCTACAACGATGCCGCGGGCGTCACCGCGGCGTTCAACCGCAACCTGCTGCGCCACGCCAACCGCCTGCTCGGCAGCGATTTTGCCGAGCGCGACTGGGAGCACCACGCGTTCTTCAACGCCGCGCACGGGCGCATCGAGATGCACCTGCGGGCGCTGCGCGATCTGCGCGTGCGCTGGCCCGGCCATGCGCGCGCCTTCGGGCGCGGCGAGTCGATCCACACCGAGAACAGTTACAAGTACAGCCTCGGCGGCATCACCGACCTGCTGGCGCGCGCCGGCTTTTCGCAGGCGCAGCCGTGGACCGATGCGCAGGGCTGGTACGCCGTGCTGTTGGCGCGGCCTTGAAGCGGGAGCCGCGCGTGTCTGCCCCCACCGCCATGGCCGCGATGCCCTCGGAACACGACTACCGCGCCGTGCGCGCGCGCACGCTCGCGTTGGCCGCGCCACTGTCGGCCGAGGACTGCTGCGTGCAGTCCATGCCCGACGCCAGCCCTGCCAAATGGCACCTGGGGCACACCGCCTGGTTCTTCGAGACCTTTGTGCTCGAAGTCTGCGAACCCGGGTTCGAGCCGTTCGACAGTGCGTTCCGCGTGCTGTTCAATTCGTATTACCAGGCCGTGGGCGCGCGCCACCCGCGCCCGCAGCGCGGCCTGCTCACGCGCCCGAGCCTGGCGCGCGTGCTGGAGTACCGCGCCGACGTGGACCGGCGCATGGGCGCCGTGCTCGCCAGCGGCCAGGCCCAGGCGCTGGCCAACGTGGTGGTGCTGGGCCTGCACCACGAGCAGCAGCACCAGGAGCTGCTGCTGACCGACATCAAGCACCTGCTCTGGTGCAACCCTTTGAACCCGGCCTACACGGGCGCGCCGCGGCCCGTGGCAGCGCCGGCGCCGCTCGCGTGGCACCCGTTCCCCGGCGGGGTGGTGGAGATCGGCCACAGCGGCAGCGGCTTTTGCTACGACAACGAACTGCCGCGCCACCGTGTCTACCTCGAGCCGTATGCGCTGGCCTCGCGCCTGGTGACAAATGGCGAATACGCCGCCTTTGTCGCGGCCGGTGGCTACGCCGACCCGGCCTGGTGGCTGTCGGAAGGCTGGGACTGGCGCGCGGCCGAGGGTCTGGCGCACCCGCGCTATTGGCACGACAGCGGGGCCGGCGACTGGCACGAGTTCACGCTGGGCGGCCTGAGCGCGCTCGATGCCAACGCGCCGGTGGTGCATGTGACGTACTACGAGGCCGATGCCTTTGCGCGCTGGAGCGGCGTGCGCCTGCCGACCGAGGCGGAATGGGAGCACGCGGCCGCTGCGCTGCCGGTGCAAGGTCCGTTTGCCGATGCCGGCCGGCTGCACCCGGGCGGCGCCGGCGCAGGCCTCTCGCAGATATGGGGCGAGGCCTGGCAATGGACGGCGAGCAGCTATGGCCCCTACCCCGGCTTCCAGGCCGGGCCGGGCGCCATTGGCGAATACAACGGCAAATTCATGGTCAACCAGTACGTGCTACGCGGTGGCTCGTGCGCCACGCCAGCAGGCCATGTGCGTGCCAGCTACCGCAATTTCTTTCCCACCACGGCGTTCTGGCAGTTCTCGGGCATCCGGCTGGCGCGCAGCGTGTGAGCGCGGGCGGTTCATACGGCCTGTCCCGTGCTCGACAGCGGGCCGCGCGCGGCGGGTTAGAGTGCCGGGCATGAGAATCTTTCCCACTTTGCAAGACTTGGCCGCCTGTGTCGGCCAGAACGTCGCGGTCAGCGACTGGACCACCATCACGCAGGAGCAGGTCAACCTGTTTGCGCAGGCCACGGGCGACCACCAGTGGATCCATGTCGATGTGGAGCGTGCGCGCAACGGACCCTTCAAGGCGCCGATCGCCCACGGCTACCTGACGCTGTCGCTGCTGCCGCAGTTCTTCGCCTCGGCCTTGCGCGTCGAGCAGACCGGCATGGGTGTGAACTACGGGCTCAACAAGGTGCGCTTCACGGCGCCCGTGCCCGTGGGCAGTCGCCTGCGCGCGCACCTGCGTTTAGTGGAGTGCCAGCCCGTCGAGGGCAACGGCATGCAGATGGCCTGGGATGTGAGCGTCGAGCGCGAGGGCACCGACAAGCCCGTCTGTGTGGCGCAGTCGCTGGCGCGCTACTACCCCTGACCCTGCTGTAGCCTTCTGCCCTCTTTATTGATCGCCGTTGACGATGGTGCCTGCCCGTTCGGCGGCCATGCCTTCGCTGCGCACGGCGTCGCGCGTCAGGGTGTTGGGTGGGCCAGCCAGCGGGGCACGGTCCTGATCCCACTCGCCGTAGCGCGGCAGGGTGCCGGCCCTGCGCGCTTCCATGAGGTCGGCGACGACGGCTTCGCGCGTCAAGCTACTGCCAGCCATGGTCTGGGTGTAGTCGGGGTACTGTTCGCCGTAGGTGCCAGAAGTGTCGTGCGGCGCGGCATGGGCGCCGGCTGCGGCCAGTGAAAGGGCGGCGGCAGCGAAAATCAGGTGCGTTTTCATGGTGTTGTTCCTTCTAGTGTGTTGAACATCCATGCGCCCAAGAAATGTGGATCGCCTGTGCCTTGAGCGCTTTTCGGTGAAGCTTCTGTTTCCGAAGTCCGTCATCGACCAAGCCACTGTAGGCAGGGAAAACCCGAATAAATACCCCAAATTACGCAACAAGTAATTCCACAATGTCAGTAAATGACGGATTGGGTATCATTTTTGTTGCGAAAATGTGATTCAGAGGCCCATCGCGCAGGTGCCCTGGCCTGAGGTGGCTCGCACCGCAGAGGCAGCCTGCAGGACTGTGCCACCCGGCGAAATGGATCGTTCGAGGCTGCACTTTGCGGCATTGCAGCCAGCCGCAGGCCGCTCAGGCTTGCGAACGCGCGGGCACGGTGCCAAAGCCGTTCTGGCGCCAGGCCTCGAACACGGCCACCGCCACGGCATTGGACAGGTTCAGGCTGCGTTGGCCCTCCCGCATGGGCAGGCGCAGGCGTTGCGCAGGTGCAAAGGTTTCGCGCAGCTCCGGCGGGACGCCACGGGTTTCCGCGCCAAACACCAGCCAGTCGCCGGGTTCGAAGCGGCTTTCGTAGGCGGTCTGGGTGCCGTGCGTGGTGAAGACATACATGCGCAGCGGATCGGGCTGCATGGTGCGCAAAAAGGAAGTCCAGCCCGGGTGGCGCCGCACGTTTGCGTATTCGTGGTAATCGAGCCCGGCGCGCCGCATCAGCCGGTCTTCCATGGAAAACCCCAGCGGCTCGATCAAGTGCAGCGCGCAGCCGGTGTTGGCCGCCAGCCGGATCACGTTGCCCGTATTGGGAGGGATTTCAGGCTCGACCAGAACAATATTGAACATGTGCGTATTGTCGTGCCGGCCGGGCGCGGCCTGGCGCTGCGGGTGTCGGTGCGCGTCAATCGCGCCGCTCAGTGCGTGCCACCACCAAACCCGTGATGTGCGCCGCACCTGCCTGGCGCAGCGCCAGCGCCGCCGCGTGCAGTGTGGCGCCCGTGGTCATCACGTCGTCGACCAGCAGCACCCGTGTGCCTTGCAGCTGGCGCGCACGCAGGGGTTCAACGGCAAAGGCGCCGCGCAGGTTGCGCAGGCGCTGGGCGCGCGTCAAATGGCTCTGGGCCTCGGTATCGTGGGTGCGCAGCAGCAGCGCGGCGTCGGTCTTGGCGGGCGCCAGCAGGCGCGCCAGCAAAAGCGCCTGGTTGAATCCGCGGGTGCGCAGGCGCGCGTGCGACAGCGGTATGGGCAGCACCAGGTCGGCGGCTTCCAAGGCGGGCTCTGCCCATGGCGTGCTGCGCACCAGCGTGGCGAGGGCCCCCGCCCAGCCGGGATCGCCCCGGAACTTGAATTCGCCCAGTGCCCCGGTCCAGGGGTAGGCGTATTCGACCGCAGCAATGCACGCGTCCAGCGGCGGCGGCTCGCGCAGGCAGGCGCCGCAACGCTGCACGGGGGCTGCCAGCAAGCCGGCGCAGCGGTCGCAGCGCCGCCGGGGTGGCGCAAAGCGCGCGGCGCAGGCGTCGCACACGCGCTGCGCCGGCCACGCGCGGCACACCGCGCACTGGCTGGGGAGGTGCTCGCCCAGCTTGCGCCACTGCGTGGATATCCTTGATGCCATCCGGCTGAACATGATGGTGTCCAATATAAGCGCGCCCCGCGTCGTTTCCCTTTACCGATATTCCATCTTCCATCCATGCAGCCAGAGCGTCCTCCTACGATCGATCCCATTGCCGCTGCGCGCTGGCATGCTGCCGCGCCAGCGGCGTCGCCTTGGTTGCACGAAGAGGTGGCCCGGCGCATGGAAGGCCGCTTGCAGTGGATCCGCGAGGCGCCCTCGGCCTGGTGCCACTGGGATGCCGTGCGCGGCGGCTTGCAGGCCCATGCGCTGGTGCGCCAGCGCTACCCGCAGGCGCAGTGCTTCGTGGCCGAGACCGCGCCTTCTCGCCAACCGCAGGCGGCGAAGGCACTGGCGGCACCCTGGTGGAGTGCCGCGCGCTGGAAGGACGGGGCCACGCGCTTTGAACTGCCGCCCGAGGGGGGCGTGCAGATGCTTTGGGCCAACATGGCGCTGCACATGGCGCCGGACCCGCAGGCGCTGATGGCGCAGTGGCACCGCGCGCTCGCAGTGAACGGCTACCTGATGTTTTCCTGCCTGGGCCCGGACACCGTGCGCGAACTGCATGCGATGTATGCGCAGCTGGGCTGGCCGGTGCCTGGCCATGCATTCACCGACATGCACGATTGGGGCGACATGCTGGTGCAGGCGGGGTTCGCCGAGCCGGTCATGGACATGGAGCGCATCACCCTGACCTTTGCCAGCGCGCCGCGCCTGCTCGAGGAGTTGCGTGGACTCGGCGCCAACCTGCATCCACAGCGTTTCGGGGGGCTGCGCGGGCGAGACTGGCATGCGCGCCTGCAGCAAGAACTGGCGCAGCATCTGGCCGACCCGCGCCAGGACGGGCAACTGGCGCTGACGTTCGAAATCGTCTATGGCCACGCCTTCAAGCCGGCACGGCGCGTGCCGGTGAACCCCCACACTGCCGTGTCCTTGCAAGACATGCGGGCCATGCTGCGCGGTGCGGGGCAGAAATAGCCGGTTTTCTGCCGAATTCACGGTGCTGTGTCAATGACTTGGCGCAAGCATTGCGCCCTTGCTGCGAACGCACTTTCAATGTCAATGACCTGGGACAAGCCGCGCTACAATCGCCGGCGTTGCAAGCCAGGGTCACGCACTGTTACGCAATGCATGTGCCCTGCACTGTATGAGACGCCATTCCTCCAGCGCACTGATGGTTTTCAGGGGTGTTCATGGCGACAGGTCCGGTTTAAGGTCCTGTCGTTTTGGGCATGCGCGTCCGTAACTGCAAAGATTTTTGAGTGAAGTGTGTGCCAGCGGCTGGTCCGCCGGTGGTGGGGCGGCATTGCGATCTGTTTCCCAGGCAGGCGTGGCAAGGTTATTTGAGGCTTAGAAGTAAGTGAGAACTATGAAGAGCATTTTCAACAAGCTGGCTTCTGCGCTGTGGATGGCAGGGGCCCTGGTAGGTACCGCCGCCCACGCTGTCAGTGACCTGCCCGGCGGTCCCGCGGTCAACCAATTGAACCTGCATCCGCCGGTCACCAAGATCGCAGAGGAGCAGCATTTCCTGCACTGGATGCTGCTGATCATCTGCACGGTGATCTTCGTGGCGGTCTTCGCCGTGATGTTCTATTCCATCTGGAAGCACCGCCAGTCCAAGGGTGCCAAGCCCGCCAATTTCCACGAGTCCGTGACTGTGGAAGTGGTCTGGACCGTGATTCCGTTCATCATCGTGGTCCTCATGGCCTTGCCTGCGACCAAGGTGCTGGTGGCGCAAAAGGACACGACCAATGCCGACCTCACCATCAAAGCCACGGGTTACCAATGGAAGTGGGGCTACGACTACATCAACGGGGAAGGCGAGGGTCTGGCCTTCATCTCGACCCTGGACAGCAGCCATCGCCAGATGTCCAACAGCGGCAACGTCGCCGATGCGCCCAACGACTACCTGCTCAAGGTGGACAACCCGCTGGTGGTGCCTGTGGGCAAGAAGGTGCGCGTCATCACCACGGCCAACGACGTGATCCACTCCTTCATGGTGCCGGCATTCGGCATCAAGCAGGACGCCATCCCCGGCTTTGTGCGCGACACCTGGTTCCGTGCCGACAAGGTGGGTGACTACTATGGCCAATGCGCCGAGCTGTGTGGCAAGGAGCACGCCTACATGCCCATCCATGTCAAGGTGCTGTCGGCGCAAGATTACAGCCAGTGGGTGCAAGCCGAGGGCAAGAAGGCCGCCGCCAAGCTCGACGACCCGAGCAAGGTCTGGACGCTGGAAGACATGATGAAACGCGGTGAAAAGGTCTACGCAGCAAACTGCGCAGCCTGCCACCAGGCCAACGGCAAGGGTGCCGGTCCGATCAAGCCCCTGGATGGCTCGGCCATCGTGGTGGATGCCGACCATGGCAAACAGCTGCAAGTGGTTCTCCATGGCGCTGCCAATGGGGCCATGCCTGCGTGGAAGCAGCTCAGCGACACCGATCTGGCGGCTGTGGTGACTTTTACCAAGAACTCGTGGTCCAACAAAACTGGCCAGCTGGTGCAGCCGGCCGAGGTCGTGGCACAGCGCAGCAAGTAATCAGCGTCGAAAAGCATTGAGGAATCCAATATGAGCGCAGTTCTCGACAACCCCGGGCACGCTGGTGACCACGCACACGACGGCGGCCACCACCATGGTCCCACCGGCTGGCGCCGCTGGCTTTTTGCCACCAACCACAAGGACATTGGTACGTTGTACCTGTTGTTCTCGTTCACCATGCTGATGGTCGGCGGCGTGCTGGCACTGATGATCCGTGCCGAGCTGTTCCAGCCCGGCCTGCAGCTGGTGAATCCCGAGTTGTTCAATCAACTCACCACCATGCACGGCCTGATCATGGTGTTTGGCGCCATCATGCCGGCCTTCGTAGGCTTCGCGAACTGGATGATCCCGCTGCAGATCGGCGCCAGCGACATGGCGTTCGCGCGCATGAACAACTTCAGCTTCTGGCTGCTGGTCCCGGCCGCCCTGATGCTGGTGGGCTCGTTCTTCATGCCCGGCGGTGCCCCCGCCGCGGGCTGGACGCTGTACGCACCGTTGACGCTGCAGATGGGCCCATCGATGGATTCGAGCATTTTCGCGATGCACATCATGGGTGCCAGCTCGATCATGGGATCGATCAACATCATCGTGACCATTTTGAACATGCGCGCCCCGGGCATGACGCTGATGAAGATGCCGATGTTCGCCTGGACCTGGCTGATCACGGCCTACCTGCTGATTGCCGTGATGCCGGTGCTGGCCGGCGCCATCACCATGACGCTGACGGACCGCCACTTCGGCACCAGCTTCTTCAACCCCGCGGGCGGCGGTGATCCGGTGATGTACCAACACATTTTCTGGTTCTTCGGTCACCCCGAGGTCTACATCATGATATTGCCGGCCTTCGGCATCGTCAGCCAGATCGTGCCTGCGTTCTCGCGCAAGAAACTGTTCGGTTATGCCTCCATGGTGTATGCGACCTCGTCGATCGCGATCCTCTCGTTCATCGTCTGGGCGCACCACATGTTCACCACCGGCATGCCGGTGACGGGCCAGCTGTTCTTTATGTACGCCACCATGCTGATCTCGGTACCGACGGCCGTGAAGATCTTCAACTGGGTCGCGACGATGTGGAAGGGGTCGATGACGTTCGAGACACCGATGCTGTTCGCCATCGGCTTCATCTTCGTGTTCACGATCGGCGGCTTCACGGGCCTGATCCTGGCGATGGCGCCCATCGACATCCAGCTGCAGGACACCTACTACGTGGTGGCCCACTTCCACTATGTGCTGGTGGCAGGCTCGCTGTTTGCCATGTTCGCCGGCGCCTACTATTGGCTGCCCAAGTGGACCGGGCGGATGTACAGCGAGCGCCACGGGCAGATCCACTTCTGGTGGTCGCTGATTTCGTTCAACATCACTTTCTTCCCGATGCACTTCCTGGGATTGGCCGGCATGCCCCGCCGCTATGCCGATTACCCCATGCAGTTTGCCGACTTCAACGCCATCGTCAGTGTCGGTGCCTTTGGCTTTGGTATTGCCCAGGTCTACTTCTTCCTGTTCGTCGTTTTGCCGGCCATGCGCGGCAAGGGCGTGCAAGCACCGTCCAAGCCATGGGATGGCGCAGAGGGGCTGGAGTGGGAAGTGCCTTCGCCAGCGCCGTTCCACACCTTCGAGACACCTCCCAAGCTCGATGCCACGGCCACCCGCGTGATTGGTTGAAGACCATGCCCATGACACCCGAGCAAAAAAAACGCAATCTGCGCATGGCGCTCGTATTGGCATCCATTGCGGTGGCGTTTTTCGTCGGGTTTCTGGTGAAAATTGCCTTGCTGACCCGTTGAGCACCAGACATGAACATTCGCCGTGAAAACGCCAAAATGGTCGGTAAGCTGGCCGTGATTGCGTTTGGCATGTTTGCCTTTGGCTATGCGCTGATTCCGATCTACCAGCGCATTTGCGAGATGACCGGTATCAACATACTGACGCTGTCCGAACGCCAGGTGCCGGGCAATGGGGCGGCGGGACGCAATGTGCGACTGCCGGCCAACACGCAGGTCGATACGAGCCGCACCATCACGGTCGAATTCGATGCGAATGCGCGCGGGCCCTGGGAGTTCAAGCCAGCCGTGCGTTCCATGAAGGTGCATCCGGGCGAGCTGTCCACCGTGATGTACGAATTCCAGAACGTGCAGAACCGCCGCATGGCCGCCCAAGCCATCCCCAGCTATGCACCCGCGCGCGCCGCTGCGCACTTCACCAAGCTCGAGTGCTTTTGCTTCAACCAGTACACGCTGGAGCCGGGCGAGAAAAAGGAATGGCCGGTGGCCTTCGTGATCGATCCGCGGCTGTCCAAGGATGTCACGACCATCACGCTCTCCTACACCTTCTTTGAGGTCGGAGGCAAGACGCCGCCTGCGCCGCCATCGACCGCGGCCGTGAGCGGCCTGGGGTTGCAAGGGGCGGGGTCGTGAGCGAAGAGCACGGAAACGACCAGCAGGCGCTGCGCCGCAAAGGTTCATTGCTGCGCACCATCCGGGCGGTGGCGTGGGCCTTCATCGGCCTGCGCAAGGGCAGCGAGTACCAGAAGGACCTGGAAAGAATCAACCCGCTGCACATCATTGCCGTGGGGCTGGTGGCGTTTTTCCTGCTGGTGTTCGCGCTGATCGCCGTGGTCAACTGGGTCGTTTGAAGTGCCAAGGCACGCAAAACCAAATACAAAGATATAGAGAGTCAGGAGCTGAAATGAGTGCATCAACCCAAGGCGCAACGCCGTACTATTTTGTGCCCGCCGAGTCGCGCCATCCCGTCATGGCGGCGGCAGGGCTGTTCTTCGTCATCCTGGGTGCCAGCCAGTGGATCAATGGCCACGACTGGGGCAAGTATTCGCTGGCTTTGGGGCTGGCGTGGTGGCTGTTCGTGCTGTACCAGTGGTTCCGCGATGCGGCCCAGGAAAGCGAAGGGGGGCTCTACGGTCACAAGGTCGACCTGTCCTACCGCTGGAGCATGAGCTGGTTCATCTTCTCGGAGGTCATGTTTTTCGGGGCCTTCTTCACCGCCCTGTGGTGGGCGCGTGCGCACTCGGTGCCGGCCCTGGGCAGTCTTGACAATGCTTTGCTGTGGCCGGACTTCAAGGCGGTGTGGCCCAGCATGGCCGTTGGCGTGACCGCTTCGCCCGCTGGCATCGTCGAGCCGTTCCAGACCGTCGGACCATTCTGGCTGCCCACCATCAACACGGCTTTGCTGCTGAGCTCCGGCGTCACGCTGACCATCGCCCACCACGCGCTGCGTGAAAGTCAGCGCGCCAAAACCATCGCGTTCATGTGGATCACGGTGCTGCTGGGCTTCACCTTCCTGTGCGTGCAAGGCTACGAGTACTACCACCTGTACACCGACCTGAACCTGAAGCTGAACTCGGGCATCTTTGGCTCCACATTTTTCATGCTGACCGGCTTCCATGGCTTCCATGTGTTCCTGGGCATGTTGATGCTGCTGACCATCACGCTGCGCCTGCAAAAAGGCCATTTCACCGCCGACAAACACTTTGGGTTTGAAGGTGCCGCCTGGTACTGGCACTTCGTGGACGTGGTTTGGCTGGGGCTGTACCTCGTTGTCTACTGGATGTAAACACGCCATGCCAACCCCCAAGGCGCCGCAAGGCGCCTTTTTGCTGGCCCTTGCGCGGACCGCCGATGGGAGTGTCCCCGGTTACCGTGGGCCGGCCGGCAAGCCGGTAGGCTGGATGTACCCAAGCTTCCAGGCCAGCAAAATGCAGACGAACAGCACAATGGACAGTCCCACGCGCCAAGCCAGTGCCTTGGCCATGCGGCCGCTCTGGGCCTTGTTGTCGCGGCCATTGCGCATCATGAAGAAGAGCGCAGAGCCCAGGCTGGCCAGAATGGCCAGGAAGGCGATCACCACGAAATATTTCATGGAGCGCATTATCCCGTGACCTCTGCCACCCGTTTGCGACCGAATGTGCGTTTTTGGATTGTGGCATTGGCCGCTGGCGTGGGCGTTGCAGCCACCGCATCGCTGGGCCGCTGGCAGCTAGCCCGGGCAGCGCAAAAAGAGGCGCTGCAAACCGCGATCGACCAGCGTGCGCAACTGCCGCCGCTGGGCGCTGCGGCGCTGGACGGGGTGGATGGTGGCGCGGCGCTGGCGCGCGTGCTGCACCGCCGCGTGGCGCTGCAGGGGTGCTGGCTCTCGCGCTACACGCTGTACCTGGACAACCGCCAGATGCACGGCCGGCCGGGTTTCTTTGTCGTGACGCCACTGCAGTTGGCCCACAGCCCCACCGTCGTGCTGGTTCAGCGCGGCTGGGTGCCGCGCAACTTCCAGGACCGCACGGCCCTGCCTGCCGTGGACAGCCCGCAGGAAGAAGTGCTGGTAGAGGGTCGCATTGCGCCGCCGCCGTCGAGGCTGTACGAATTCAGCGGCGACCCCGAGGCACAGGGGTCTTCGCGTATCCGGCAAAATCTCGATCTGGCCGCGTTCCGCGCCGAAACGGGCCTGCCTTTGGCAGATGTCTCCGTGCTGCAAACGGGCGCTTCGGGCGATGGTTTGCAGCGCGACTGGCCCGCCGTCAACTCCGGCGTCGAAAAACACTACGGCTATGCCTTTCAATGGTTCGGGCTCAGCGGCCTGATTGCAATTCTTTATGTCTGGTTCCAACTTGTCCGACGTTTCCGCCGCAGCCGCCCCGCCGCCTGAGGCGGGCAGTGCCCAGCCCCTGGGCCTGACCGTGCACAGCCTGCCGCCCGCGGGTGCTGCGGTGGCGGCGGCACAAAAAAGCCGCCACGCGCGCTGGAAGATGCTGGGCCTGCTGCTGGTGTGCGCTGCCCCGGTCATTGCCTCCTATTTGACCTATTACGTCGTGCGTCCCGAAGGCCGGCGCAACTACGGTGAACTGGTCCAGCCGCAGCGCCCCATGCCCGACCTGGTCACCACCAGCCTCGATGGCCAGACGGCCAGCCTGCGCGCGCTCAAGGACCAATGGCTGCTGGTGAGCGTGGCCCCCGGTGCCTGCGATGCGGCCTGCCAGAACCACCTGTACCTGCAGCGCCAATTGCGCGAAAGCCTGGGCAAGGAAAAGGACCGCCTCGATTGGATCTGGTTGGTCACGGACGACGCCCCGCCGCCCGCCGCCATGGCGCCGGGCCTGCGCCAGGCGACGGTGCTGCGCGTGGATGCCGCACAGCTTGCGCAGTGGCTGCAGCCTGCCAGCGGCCATGCGCTGTCCGAGCACCTGTACGTGGTCGACCCCATGGGCAACTGGATGATGCGCTTTCCTGCCGGCATGGACGCGCCCGCAGCCGCCAAGGCCAAGCGCGACCTCGACCGCCTGCTGCGCGCATCGGCCTCGTGGGACACCGCAGGGCGTGCGGAGAAGCCCTGATGGCGGACGCGCAGCCTCTGTACGACCTGGCTCCGCTGCTGGAGCTGATGCTGCTCGGCGTGGTGATCGCGCTGGGTCCATTGGTGTGGGTGTGGCGTCGCCATGCCGGCGGCGCGCGCGGCCGCCGGCTGCAGGCGCTCACGGTGCTGACGCTGTTTCTCACCTTCGACCTGGTGCTCTTTGGCGCGTTCACGCGGCTGACCGACTCGGGCCTGGGCTGCCCCGATTGGCCGGGCTGCTACGGCAACGCCAGTCCGGTGGGCGCGCACGCAGAAATCTCGGCCGCCCAAACGGCCATGCCCACGGGGCCGGTGACCCATGGCAAGGCCTGGGTGGAGATGGTGCACCGTTATCTGGCCACCAGCGTGGGCGTGCTCATCATGGTGCTCACGGCGCTGGCCTGGCGCCAGTGGCTGCGGCTGCGCCCGCAGCGCGTTCCATCGGACGGCGGCGCGCAGAACGCAGTGCCACTGCCCAGTCCCTGGTGGCCCACTGCCACCCTGGTGTGGGTGTGCCTGCAGGGTGCTTTTGGTGCGCTCACCGTGACCATGAAGCTGTTTCCGGCGATTGTGACGCTGCACCTCGCCGGTGGCCTGGTGCTGCTGGCCCTGCTGTGCGTGCAGGCCGTGCAACACACGCAGTGGGCCCAGGGCCTGGCGCCTGCCGTGTTGGCGCCGGGCTTGCGCGCTCTGATGGCGCTGACGGCCGCCGCCGTGGCCCTGCAGGTGCTGCTCGGCGGCTGGGTCAGCACCAACTACGCCGTGCTGGCGTGCAGCACGTTCCCGTTGTGCCAGGGCAGCTGGTGGCCCGCCATGGATTTCGCGCAGGGCTTCGAGGTCTGGCGCGCCCTGGGCGTGCTCCAGGACGGCAGCCACGTCAGCTTTGCGGCCCTCACGGCCATCCACTATGCGCACCGCCTCGTGGCCTATGCGGTCCTGCCGATGCTGGGCCTGTTGGCCTGGCGCCTGCGCCTGGCGGCGCGCCGCGCTCCAGCCGGTGCGCCGGGCGCCCTGTGGGGGGCGCAGGCGCGCTGGATCGCCGGCCTGGCAGGGCTGCAATTTGCCACGGGCCTGAGCAACGTGGTGCTCGACTGGCCGCTGATCGCGGCCGTGCTGCACACCGGCGGCGCCGCCGCGCTGGTGGTGGTGCTGACCTGGGCCCTGAGTTCCAGCCGCATGGCCCGCCGAGCCAGCGACCCCCTGACCGATGACCGTGCGCACGCTGGCGCACCGAGAGTTTCCGCATGAGCACCGCCACCGCCTTTTCCGAACCCTCGCGCCTGGCGCAGTACTACGCGCTGACCAAGCCGCGCGTGGTGCAACTCATCGTGTTTTGCGCACTCATTGGCATGGTGCTGGCCGTGCCCGGCCTGCCCACGGCGGCCGAATTGCTGAAGATGGCCGTGGCCTGTGCGGGCATCTGGCTCGTCGCCGGTGCGGCGGCCGCCTTCAACTGCCTGGTCGAGAAAACCATCGACGCCAAGATGAAGCGCACCGCGTGGCGCCCCACCGCCAAGGGCCAGCTGTCGGACACCCAGGCGCTGGTGTTCTCTGCCGCGCTGTGCGCCGCGGGCTCGGCCGTGCTCTATGCCTGGATCAACCCACTGACCATGTGGCTCACCTTTGCCACCTTCGTGGGCTACGCCGTCATCTACACCCTGGTGCTCAAGCCGCTCACGCCCCAGAACATCGTGATCGGCGGCGCCTCGGGCGCCATGCCGCCCGTGCTCGGCTGGGCCGCGCTGCGCGGCGACGTGGGGCCCGAGGCGCTGATCCTGTTCCTCATCATCTTCCTGTGGACGCCGCCGCACTTCTGGGCGCTGGCGCTGTACCGCGTCGAGGACTACCGCAAGTCGGGCCTGCCGATGCTGCCCGTGACGCACGGCAACGAGTTCACGCGGCTGCAGGTGTTCCTGTACACGCTGATCCTGTTCGCCGGCTGCCTGATGCCCTTCGTCTACGGCATGAGCTCATGGATCTACCTGGCGGCCGCCGTGGTGCTCAGTGCCGGCTTCTGCGCCTATGGATTCCTGTTGTGGCGCGACTATTCCGACGCCCTGGCGCGCAAGACCTTTCGCTTTTCGCTGATCCACCTGAGCGTGCTGTTTGCCGCGCTGCTGGTGGACCACTACGCTTTGTGAGACACCATGTTGAAACGAAATGCTCTTAAATTAATAGCTGCTTGCGCAATACCAGCAAGCGTTACAGTGCTTTTAGGTGCTTGTTCCAAGGCCAAGCCCGAATTCCGCGGCGTGGACATCACGGGGGCCGACTATGCGCGCGACCTGCCGCTGACCGACCACAACGGCCAGGCGCGCCATCTGCAGGACTTTCGCGGCAAGGTGGTGGTGGTGTTCTTTGGCTTCACCCAGTGCCCCGATGTCTGCCCGACCTCAATGCAGGAGCTGGCCGAAGTCAAGCAGCAGCTGGGCGCCGACGGCGAGCGGCTGCAGGGCATCTTCGTGACCGTGGACCCCGAGCGCGACACGCCCGAGATGCTCAAGGCCTACATGGCCAACTTCGACCCGAGCTTTCTGGCGCTCAGCGGCAGCCCTGCAGAGATTGCTGCCGTCGCCAAGGACTTCAAGATCTATTACAAGAAGGTCGACGGCAAGACCCCGACCAGTTACACCATGGACCATTCGGCGGGCAGCTACGTGTACGACCCGCAAGGCCGCCTGCGGGTCTACCACCGCTATGGCAGCGGCACGCAGGCCCTCGCGGCCGATGTGCGCGCGCTGCTGCACGAAGCCGGCTGACTGCGCTGCACCGCCGCCCGGGCAGCGGAGGCGCTGGGGCCGGCCGGGGCGGCAGGCTTATTCGGCCGTAATGCCGCGCGCCTTGATCACGCCTCCGAGCAGCTGTGCGTCACTCTGGATGCGGCGCGCCAGGCCCTCGGCCGTGGTGCCGGTCACCTGCCAGCCCTGCTGGAACAGCTTGGCGCGCACGTCCGGGCTGCGCGCGATCTCGCTGAACAACGCCGACAGGCGCGCCACCACGGGCGCGGGCAACGCGCGCGGGCCGGCCACGGCGTTCCAGATTTCCAGGTTGAAGTCTTTCACGCCGGCCTCGGCCAGGCTCGGGTACTCAGGCACCAGCGTGCTGCGGCTGCTGGATGTGACGCCGATCACGCGCAGCTTGCCGGCACGCGCCTGCGCCGCCGCCATGGCCGGGGGCAGCAGGGCCAGCTGGATCTGCCCGCCAATGATGGCGTTGATGACCTGAGGGTTGCCGGGGTAGGGCACATGCACGGGCTGCATGCCGGTCTGGCCCTTGAGCAGTTCCATGCCGATGTGCGCCACCGTGCCCACGCCGGGCGTGCCGTAGCTCCACTGGTCGCCTGCACTGCGCGCGGCGGCCAGAAACTCTTGCGCCGTGGCGCCCGGGGCATTGGCCGGCGCCGCCAGTGCCAGTGGGGCGGTGCCCACCAGGCTGATGGGCGCCAGGTCCTTGAGCGGGTCGTAGCTCACCTTGGGGTTGATGAGTTTGGCGATCGTCATGTTGCCGTTGATCATCACGCCGATGGTGTGGTCGTCGGTGGCGCGGGCCACGGCGTCGGCGGCAATGTTGCCTCCAGCGCCCACCTTGTTTTCCACGATCACGGGCTGACCCAGGGCCTTGGCCAGCGGCTCTGCCAGCGTGCGCGCCACCAGGTCGGGCGACGAGCCGCCCGGAAAGCCCACCACGATCTTCAGCGGCTTGCTGGGCCAGCCGGGCGTGGCAGGCGCGGTCTGGGCCGAGGCGGCGCCGCACGCAGCGGCAAGTGCCAGCACCAGCGTGGCGCGGCGAACGGGGCAGGGGGGCATGGGGACTCCTTGGAAGCAGGGCGCGGGGCAGGGTGCGCCGCAAGAAAAAAAGCGCGCAACCCATGGATTGCGCGCTCGGATTATCGCCACTGCGCCCGCGTACCGCAGGCCGGTGGCGCGGGTTCAGGCGTACTCGGCCAGCGTCTTTTTCATTTTCTTCATGGCGGCGGACTCGATCTGGCGGATGCGCTCGGCGCTCACGCCATAGACCGCGGCGAGTTCGTGCAGCGTCATGCCGCCCGAGCCGTCGTCGTTGACCTTGAGCCAACGCTCCTCGACGATGCGCCGGCTGCGTTCGTCCAAGCCCGACAGTGCCGTGGCAATGCCTTCGGTCGAGAGCACGTCGCGCTGGCGCGATTCGATCATGGCCGTGGGCTCGTGGGCGGCATCGGCCAGGTAGGCGATCGGGCCAAAGGCCTGCTCGCCATCGTCGGACGGGGCCGGGTCGAGCAGCACATCGCCGCCCGACATGCGGGTTTCCATCTCCATCACCTCTTCGCGCTTGACGTTGAGCCGGTCGGCCACGAGGTCGATCTCGTTCTCGGACAGCGTGTTGCGGTGCGTGTCGGCGTCGAGTGCGCCGGCCTTGAAGCCCTGCTTCATGGAGCGCAGATTGAAGAACAGCTTGCGCTGCGCCTTGGTGGTGGCCACCTTCACCATGCGCCAGTTCTTCAGGATGTATTCGTGGATCTCGGCTTTGATCCAGTGCATCGCATAGCTCACCAGGCGCACACCCTGGTCGGGGTCGAAGCGCTTGACGGCTTTCATCAGACCCACGTTGCCTTCCTGGATCAGGTCGCCGTGCGGCAGGCCGTAGCCCAGGTACTGGCGCGAAATGGACACCACCAGGCGCAGGTGCGACATCACCAGCCGGCCAGCGGCATCGAGGTCGTTGTGGGTGCGCAGCGCGCGCGCTGCAGCCTGCTCTTCTTCGAGCGTCAGCAGCGGAATGCGGTTGGCTGCAGAAATGTATGCATCAAGATTGCCCAGCGGCGGCACCAAAGCCCAAGGATTGGCAGGGGCCAAGGCAGTGGCAGCGGATCCAGTGGGAGTCACCATTCAGGGGTCCTTTACGTTATCGATGGTTCATGTTAGCACTCTGTTAGAGAGACTGCTAAAGGCAGAGTTCCTGTCTGCTTGTCAGAAAAATCCTGCCTCCAACCCAGGGTGCGGAAGGGGAGGGTTGTGCACTGGGCAAGGTCACCGACCAGATCATCCAACGCCGATAAAGACCCCACCCTGCAGCATTGTGGAACCGGGCATCAGAAGCGTACCAAAAACGTTGGATTGAGCAGTAGCATTTTGGTTGCATGGATAATGCCTGCAGACCGATGTTTCAACCCGAGCAAGGATATTGGCGTATTTTCCCAATATTTCTTCTTGGTTCAGGAAATTACTTTTTGTATCGTGGCATCGGCCAAGGCCTACACAAAAGTAGGAGCGCGCTGGCATAAACCATGGAGTGATTATAAAACAATGCCGGCGCAGCAAGAATTTCCCTGCTGTGCATTGTTTTTCATTCAGGAGAATGTTTATGTCAACCAATAACCCCCAGGGCCATAATCAGCACACCGCCAGCGGCGGTCAGCATGGTGGCAAGGGCCAAGGCAGCCACAGCTCCGACAAATCCTCTGCCAAGCCTGGGACGTCCGACATGTCGGGCAAGTCCGGGACAGGCAAATCCACTTCAGGGGGCAGTGGCGGAAGCGCGGCGGCAGGCTCGGCTGGCAAGACACAAGGCGGCAGCCACGAACAGCATGTGGAAGCGGGACGCCAGAGCCACAAAAACGACCGTTGAGGCCAAGCGCCTCCAACCACTGTGATGGAAGGGTGCCCCAGCGGGGGCACCTCGCTACGTTGCCCGCGCTGGCCCATGGCTTGCAACACCGCGGCCGGTGCCTTTGCACTTTTCCTTAATGCAGGACTCCAGTTTTTATGGGGGCGAGTGCCACCCGCCATGGAAGCAGTTCTGCGGTGTGGGGAATTTCAGGGTTCAGCGCGTATATTCCCGCGCATGCGGCATGCGTTCCATTTGCGGGCGGGAAAAGAGATATTGTTTCAAGGCATTTTGCCTTTTGGCGCTGAGCCCGGCAGCGGTGCGTGCTATCAAAATAAAAGCCGCCCGGCGCTTAATGCTGGGAGGTTCCGGCTGTAGCCATCCGGGCCTCGGCCGCTGCAAAGCCAAAGCGCATCAGCGTGCGCTGTCGCGCCCGGGCGTGGTCCACGATGGGTTTCGGGTAGTCGTGCCCCAGGCGCACGCCCGCTTGCGCCAGCACGGCGGCGCTGGCGCTGGCAGGCGCATGGATGAACTGGTCGGGCATGCGCGCCAGTTCGGGCAGATAGCGGCGGATGAAACGGCCCTCGGGGTCGAATTTTTGCGACTGCGTGGTCGGGTTGAATATCCGAAACCAGGGCTGGGCGTCGCAGCCCGTGGAAGCCGCCCACTGCCAGCCGCCGTTGTTGGCGGCCAGGTCGTAGTCGTTCAGGTGCTGCGCAAAGTGGCGCTCGCCCAGGCGCCAGTCGATGCCCAGGTCCTTGGTCAGGAACGACGCCACCACCATGCGCAGGCGGTTGTGCATGTAGCCGGTCTGGTGCAGCTGGCGCAGGGCGGCGTCGACGAGCGGGTAGCCGGTGACCGCCCCGCACCAGGCAGCGAACAGTTCGGGGGCGTCGTCCCAGGCAATGTGGTCGTAGGTCGGCTTGAAAGCGCGCTCCACCACCTGCGGGTGGTGCCACAGAATCATCTGATAGAAGTCGCGCCACACCAGTTCGGACAGCCAGGTGGCGGCGCCGTCGCCGCCGTGCTGCTGTGCCAAGGCCGCCAGCTCACGCACCGACACGGTGCCAAAGCGCAGGTGCACCGACAGGTAGGACACGCCCTTGCGCGCCGGGTAGTCGCGCGCTGCGCGGTAGCTGTCGATGCGTGCCGCAAAGTCGGCCAGCAGCTGGCGGCCGCCGCGCGTGCCCGGGGGCAGCGGCAGGCTGGCGAGGTTGCTGGGCGCAAAGCCGAGCGCGGCCAGCGGCGGCAGGGCTTCGCCCGCCGGTTTCGCGGCCAGGCGCGCCGCGTGCCTTTCGATCGGGTAGGGCCGCAGCTGCGAGCCGTCCAGCTGTTTGAGCCAGGCCTTGCGGTAGGGCGTGAACACGCCAAACGGCGTGCCGGCCTGGGTCAGCACCTCGTTCTGCTCGAACACCACCTGGTCTTTGCAGTCGGCCCAGGCAATGCCGTGCGCGGCCAGCTGCTGCGCCACGGCACGGTCGCGCGCGATCGCGGCGGGCTCGTAGTCGCGGTTGGCCCACACCCGGTCCACGCCCAGCGCCACCGCCAGCTGCACGATGCAGTCGGTGGCCGGCCCGTGGCGCACCCGCAGGCCGCTGCCCTGGCCGCCCGCCGCGCGCGACAGGGCGTCGAGCGCGCCGTCGAGTTCCTGCAGGCTGGCGTGGATGAAGTCGACGCGCCGGTCGCAGCGCGTGGGCAGGGCGTCCAGGATGTCGGTGTCGAAAACAAAAGCGCAGTGCACGCGTTCGGCGCTGCGCAGCGCGTGGTGCAGCGCGGCATGGTCGTGGCAGCGCAGGTCGCGGCGGAACCAGACGAGGGCGGTGGACATGGCGGGTGAGCGGGCGATTGGGTGAATGGGGTGGTCGATCAGCTGCTGGCCCGTTTCCTCAGCCAGCGCATCAGGCCGCCGAGCACAGGGATTTTTTCGTACAGCTCCTCGGCCGCATCCCAGTAGTCGCGGTGCACCGCGATGCGGCCGTGGGCGTCGAGCACCAAGTGCGAGCAGCCGCGCACGGTCTGCGCGGTCGCCGGCTGGATGCCTTTGAAGCGAAAGCAGAAGTTCCAGGTCAGAAAGCACTCGCGGCCCTGCAGCACGCGGCCGGTGACGACAAAACGGGGCCCGTGCAGCGTCTCGAACATGTGTGCGTAGATGCGCATGATTGCCGCGAGGCCTTGCACTTCATTGAACGGGTCCTTGAAGCGGGCGTCGGCGGCATAGACGCGGTCCATCGCCCCGATGGTGTCGGGTGTGAGCGTTTCAAAGAACGCTGCGATGGCGGCCACGGAGGCCGCCGCGTCGGCGGCATCGGCGCTGGTGGTCGGGGTGGAGGGCATGGTCACAGTCCGGTCAGCCGGCGCACGGCCGGGAAGTAGAGCCCATACGGCAGCAGGCGCAGCAGCTTCATCACGCGCGTGAAGCGCTTGGGGAAATGGATCTCGAACGCGCCGCGCTCCCAGCCGCGCACCATCGCGGCGGCGGCATCCTCGGGCGAGATCAGCGCCGGCATGGCGAAGTCGTTGGTCGCCGTGAGCGGTGTCGCGACGAAGCCGGGGTTGACCACGCTCACGCCGATGCCGAGGTCGTGCAGGTCCAGGTACAGCGCTTCCGCCAGGTGGATCAGCGCGGCCTTGGTCGGGCCGTAGGCCAGGCTTTGCGGCAGCGCGCGAAAGCCGGCCACGCTGGCCACCAGGCTGAGGTGGCCCGGGCGCCCGCCCGCTGCCGCCTGCACCATGGCGGGCAGCACGGCGCCCAGCACCTGCAGGGCGCCCGTGACGTTGACCTGCTGGTGGCGCAGCATCGCATCGAGGTCGAAGGCGGTGGCGCGCATCGGCTGGTAGGTGCCGGCACAGTAGCAGACGAGGTCGAGCGGGCCGCGTGCCAGCAAGTCGGCCGCTGCGGTCTGCACGGCAGCGCGCTCGGTGCTGTCGAGCACCAGCGCCTGGCTGCCGCTGTGCTGCGCCGTGAATGCATCGAGCGCGGCGGCGCTGCGCGCCGACACCACCACCTGCGCGCCGCGCGCATGCAGCGCCGAGGCGGTGGCGCGGCCGATGCCGCTCGAGGCGCCCACCAGCCAGACGCGGCGGCCCTGCCAGTCGGGGATGCGCGGGTTGAGCGCCATGCTCAGGGCTTGGTGAACGCCAGCGTGACCTCGCCCAGGCGCACGCCAAACTTGCGCATGGTGGCGCGGTTGAGCATCACGCGCTCGTCGACCAGCACCATCCAGTCGTCCATCTGCACCTCGTAGACCTTGTCGCCCACCGGCTGGCGCAGGGTGTAGTTCCAGTGGAAGGCGTTGCCGGCGGTGTACCCCACGGCTTCGCCGACCACATCGTCGGCCGTGCCGGTCACGCGCCCGCCCGCGTGCTGCGTCAGGCGCCAGACGCGCTGGCCGGTGCTGCCGTCGGAGTAGATGAAGGACTCGTCGAGCACGCCCTGGTTGCCGGTCCACTGGCCGTTGATCGTCACCGTGAAGCGCTTGGCGACCTTGCCAAAGCGGTCCTGGAACATGCCGTGCGCCAGCACGCGGCCGTTGAAGTAGCGCGCCAGGTCGAGCGCCGGTTTTTCGCCCGCGTAGTCCGAGGCCTGGGGCGCGGCGCAGCCCGACAGGGCGGCGACGGAGACGCCGGCAGCCACAGCGGCCGCGAGCAGAAGAAAGCGTTTTCGGGCCATGGGACACCTCACACCAAAAGTGGCGCACGCGGGCTGCGGCGCACAAAAAAGAAGGCCAGCGCCGCCGCTGCCAGCAGCTTGAGCGCGCAGGGCAGCACGGCGTAGGCCAGGCCCAGCGTGCGCAGCGCCTCGGGGTCGCGCGTCCCGGGGCTGTAGCCGAGGGCGCCCAGCAGCGGCAGGGCCAGGCCCGCGGCCAGCGCCAGGTTGAGCTTGGTGGCGAAGTTCCACCAGCCAAAATACGCGCCCTCGTGGCGGCCGCTGTCGCCCTGGCCCGCGATCACGCCGGCCAGCAGCGCGCCGGGCAGGGCCAGGTCGGCGCCCAGCGCCGCGCCCGAAAGCGCGCACACGGCCACGAAGGCGGCGCTGTCGCCCGCACCGAGCCCGGCCACGCTGGCGAACACGGCCACCGACAGCAGCATGCCCGCCAGCCAGGTCCGCGCAAGGCCCCAGTGCGCCACGGCGCGCAGCCACAGCGGCATCGCCAGCGCCGCGCAGACGAAGTAGCTGCCGAGAAACAGCGGCTCCAGGGTCGGCGCGGCGCGCAGCCGGTCCTGCACAAAGAACAGCACCAGCGTGGCCGGCACGGCGCTGGCGATGCCGCTGAGCATGAACACCGCCAGCAGGCGGCGGAACGGCGCGCAGCGCCAGGGGTGCCACGGGCTGGCGGCTGCCGCGCCCGGGTGTGTGGCGTGGGGTGCGGCTGCCGGCGGGCGCGGCGCGCGCGTCCAGGCCAGCCAGCCCAGCGCCAGCGCGGCGGCAAACACGCCCAGCATGGCGGGCAGCCCGAACAGCCCCGGCAGCACCGAGGCCAGCACCACGCCGACCAGACCGCAGCCCTCGCGCCAGGCGACGATGCGCCCGCGCTGCAGTTCATCGCCACCCAGGCGCGCGCCCCAGGCCTGGTGGGCAATGCTCAGCTGGCTGAACGCGGTATACGTAACCAGCAGGCAGCCCAGCGCCCAGACCACCAGTGCCTGCGGCCCGGTGCGCGCCGGATAAAACAGCCCCGTCAAGCCCAACGACAGCACCAGCGCCGCCACCGCGCCCACCGCCCACACGGCGCGCAGCGAGCGCGCAAACAGCCGGTCGCTCCAACGGCCCAGCAGCGGGTCGATCGCGGCATCGAACAGTCGCGCGCCCAGCAGCAGCGCTCCCAGCGTGGCCAGCGGCATGCCGAAGGCGCTGGCGTAGTGGTGCGGCAGCAGCACATACAGCGGCAGCGCCACGAACGCCAGCGGCAGGCCGAGGAGGCCATACGTCAGGCCCTGGCGGGCGGACAGCGTGGCGGCCGACGTCATGGCGGGGCCTCGGTGCCCAGCAGCTCGGCGCGCAGACCCGGCTCGGAGGTCTGGGGCGCAAGCCAGATGCCGAAGAACAGGCGTGCGAACTCGGGGTCGGCGACCGTGCCCACGGTACGCCCGCGCATCCGGAACGTCGCGCCGCGCCCCGGCTGGTACAGGCCGGTGATGCGGTCGCCGGGCTGCACGTCGCGCAGCGCGGCCTGCAGCGCCTGCTGCCAGCGCGTGGCCTGCGCGGCGCTGAAGGGCCCGGCGCGGCGCATCTCGGCGATCGAGCGCTCGGCAATGGCCGCGGCGCTGAAGCTGCGCGCGTAGCTCAACTCCAGCGCGAGCGGCAGCGCGGCGTAGTCGGCGGGGGCGAAGCCCGGACTGACCCAGAGGCGGGCGCGGTAGATCTCCAGCCCCCACACGCGCAGCGTGCCCTCGCCGGCGCGCTGCAGTCCGGCCAGCGGCGCCGCGGTGTCGGCACCCTGGGCCTGCGCCGTTTCTGCATGAAAAACGGCTGTAGCCCATACCAGTAAAGCGCAAGCAGCTCTGTTTTTCATAGTAATCGCCCGGCCGTGCCTCAGTCGCGCACCAGCGTGTACTGCACGACGTCGATGTTGTGCATGGCAAAGGCGGCCTCGCTGTAGGCCAGGTAGAACTCCCACAGGTGCAGGAAACGCTCGTCAAAGCCCTGCTGCAGGATGAGCGCGCGCTGCGCGACGAAGCGCTCGCGCCAGCGCCTCAGGGTCTCGGCGTAGTCGGGGCCGAAGGCGAATTCCTGCTGCACGCGCAGGCCCGCGGCCTCGGCCGCGCGCCGGAATTCGCTCGGGCAGGGCAGGCAGCCGCCGGGGAAGATGTACTGCTGGATGAAATCGGTCGAGCCGATGTAGCGCCGGAACAGCGCGTCGTCGATCACGATGCTCTGGATGCAGGCCTTGCCGCCGGGCTTGAGCAGGCGGTGCACGGCCTGGAAGTAGGTCGGCCAGTATTCGCGCCCGACGGCTTCGACCATTTCAATCGAACAGACCGCGTCGTAGGGCCCGTCGCCGATGTCGCGGTAGTCCTGCAGGCGCAGGTCGGCGCGCCCGGACATGCCCAGCGTCTCCAGGCGCTGCCGGGCAAACGCGAGCTGTTCGGTCGACAGCGTCACGCCCGTGAGCGTGGCGTCGAACTCGGTCGCTGCCATCTCGGCCAGCGCGCCCCAGCCGCAGCCGATCTCGAGCACGCGGTCGCCCGGCCGCACGCCGGTCTGGCGCAGCGCGCGGCGCACCTTGGCGCGCTGGGCACTGGGCAGGTCGGTGCCGGCCCCGCCCAGCCCGCCTTCAAACCAAGCGGACGAATAGTTCATGGTCTCGTCCAGCCACAGCGCATAGAAGGCGTTGCCCAGGTCGTAGTGGGCGTGGATGTTTTTCTGGCTGTTGGCGCGCGTGTTGCGGTGCAGCAGGTGCTTGAGGCGAAACAGCAGCCGCCCGGCCCAGCTGCCGTAGACCATGCCCTCGATCTGCTGGCGGTTGGCGATGAACAGCTTGAGCAGTTCGGTCAGGTGCGGCGTGGTCCAGTCGCCGGCGATGTAGCTCTCGGCAAAGCCGATGTCGCCCGACTTGAGCGCGGCGCCGAACACGTTCCAGTTCTTCAGCGCGATGGCGGCCACGGGGCTGCCGTGGCCGTAGTGGCGCAGCGTGCCGTCGGGCAATTGCAGCGTGAGCGTGCCGTGCTGCAGGCGCTGCAGCAGCTGCAGTGCGGTGCGCGCGGCGGCCGGGACGCCGGGCGGCAGGGCCGCGGCGCTGGAGGGGGAGGCGGTGGTGCTGTTCATGGCTTTTGGGGGCATAAGAAGGGGTCAGCGTGTGATGCTGGCGGCGGGCGGCGCGGGCTTGCGCTGGAAGCCCACGCGCTTGGCCCACAGCCGCAGCGCCTGCCAGTGGATGCGCGCGGTCACGGCCAGCGTCATGGCCGGGTAGCCCCACAGGGCGCGGCGCACGGTGCGCGCGCACAGCGGCAGCAGCTCGCCGCTGACGCTGGTCTGCAGCAGCGCACCAGCCTCATCGTCGTGGTCGATGCGCACCACGGTGCGATCGCGCCCGCCCTGGTTGGAGCGCACAAAGCGGAAGCGGTAGCGGCCTGTGACACGGCAGAACGGCGAGACATGGAACACCTTGTGCGCCTGCAGTTCGGCGCCGAGGCGCGGGTGGTCGAGCAGGTAGCAGTGGCGCTCACCGAAGGTGTTGTGAACCTCGACGACGATGGCGCGCAGCGAGTTGTCAGCGCGGTGGCAGTACCAGAAGCTCACGGGCTTGAAGGTGTAGCCCCACACGCGCGGATAGCAGTGCAGCCAGACCTCGCCGCTGGCGTCGTCAATGCCCTCGGCCTGCAGCAGCGCGTCGAGCCAGCCGAGCGCGCCGCCTTCCTGCAGGCTGCGGCCATCGCCGTGGTCGCATTCGTGGAAACTCAGCGCGCCGCGCCTGTTGAAGGCCAGCGCGCCGGCGCTCTCCGGGTGGGCACGCAGGCTGCGCAGCGGCAGCATCAGGAAAAAGGTGCGGTAGCTGAACGCGTGCCGCGTCGGGCGCAGCCGCGTGTGCCGCACCTGGCCGAAGCCGATCAGCGGTGTGGCGACGGGCAGCGCCGCGGCGGTCATGCGGCCTCCGCGCGCGGCGTGCGCAGCTCGGCCTGCAAGGCCTCGGCCACGGCCAGTCCCGATGCCAGGCCGTCCTCGTGGAAGCCATAGCCCGTCCAGGCGCCGCAGAACCAGCTGTGCTGGACGCCCTGCAGCTGTGCCACCTGGGCCTGCGCGCGGATCGCGGCCTGGTCGAACACCGGGTGGTCATAGTCGTATTCGCCCAGGATGTGCTGCGATGCAATGGCGCGCACCGGGTTCAACGACGCCAGCACCGGCTGCTCAAACGGCAGCGGCTGGAGCCGGTTGAGCCAGTAGTGCAGGCACACGCGCGCCGATTCGCCGGCCTGCGTGGGCGCGCGCTCGTAGTTCCAGGCCGCCCAGGCGGCGCGGCGCATGGGCAGCACCGAGGCGTCGGTGTGCAGCACGGCGCGGTTGGGCTGGTAGCGGATGGCGCCCAGCACCGCGAGTTCCTGCGCCGTGGGCGCGGCCAGCAGCGCCAGCGCCTGGTCGGAGTGCGTGGCCAGCACCACGCGGTCAAAGCGCTCGGCGCCGTGGTCGGTGAGCACGCGCACGCCCGCGGCGTCGCGCTCGATGCGGCGCACTGGCGTGTTGAGGCGCTTGTCGGCCACGCGCGCGACGATCTTGTCGACATAGTGGCGCGCGCCGCCGACCACGGTGTGCCACTGCGGGCGGCCGCTGATCTGCAGCAGGCCGTGGTTGTGGCAGAAGCGGACCATCGTGGCGACCGGAAAGCGCAGCATCTGGTCCGTCGGGCAGCTCCAGATGGAGCCGAGCATGGGCAAAAAGTACCAGTCGCGGAACGCGTCGCCAAAGCGGTGCGCCTGCAGGAACTCGCCGAGCGGCTGCGCCAGCGCGGCCTCTTCGTTGGCCTCTGCGATGCGTGTGGCCAGCCGGTTGAAGCGCAGCAGGTCGGCGAGCATGCCCCAGAAGCGCGGGCTCAGCAGGTTGCTGCGCTGGGCAAACACGGTCGAGAGGTGGGAGCCGCTCCACTCCAGCGCCCGGGCGCCCGCCTTGCCGGGCACCTGCACCGAGAACGACATGTCGGACGGCGCAGTGGCCACGCCCAGCTCGGCCAGCAGCGCGATCAGCTGCGGGTAGGTGCGCTCGTTGAACACCAGAAAGCCCGTGTCCACGCCGTGCGTGACCGGCCCCGCGGGCGTGGGCAGCGTCACATCGACGGTGTGCGTGTGGCCGCCGTAGTAGCTGCCGGCCTCGAACAGCGTGAGCTGCGCCTGGCCCTGCAGCCGGTGTGCGGCCGCCAGGCCCGCGATGCCCGAGCCGACGATGGCGATCTTCATGGCGTGCTCCGGGACGGGGGCGCGGGCTGGGCCAGCGCCTTTTCAATGGCGCGCACCAGGCCGGCGTTGTCGGGCGCCGTGAGGCTCGAATAGCTGCCCGCCACACGGCCGTCGCGCCCCACCAGGTATTTGTAGAAATTCCAGCGCGGCACCTTGCCGGTCTGCTGCGCCAGCTGGCGGTACAGCGGCGACGCCCCGGTCCCCGTGACGCTGCTCTTGGCAAACATTGGGAATTTGACGCCATAGGTGTTTTCGCAGAACGCGGCGATCTGCGCGTTGTCTCCACCCTCCTGCGCAAAGTCGTTGGACGGGAAACCCAGCACCACCAGGCCCTTGCCCTGGTAGCGCTTGTGCAGCGCTTCGAGTCCCTCGTACTGGCCCGTGAAGCCGCAGTAGCTGGCCGTGTTGACCACGAGCAGCACCTTGCCGCTGTACTGGCACAGCGACTGCGGCTGCTCGTCCTGCAGGCGCAGCACCGTGTGCTGCAGGAGCGCGGGACAGGCGGCGGGCGCCGCAGCCGGCGCCGGTGCACCAGTGGCCTGCGCGATGGCCGGCGCCCAGGGCAAGAGCATGGCGGCAAGGAAAAGAGTGGACAGGGTTCGCATTAGACGCTCCATTGATTTGTCCAAGACAATGAAGCTATTTCAGCACATTTTGTCCACTTGCGCTTTAATCGCTCCTGTGTTCTTTACGCAGCCGAGCGGTTTTTGCATGCCACTTTTTCGCCCTGAGGGCGCCGATCCCCATGAATGAGCGCGAACGCGTGCTCGCGCAGCACCTGTCCATTGCCGCCGTCGAGCGCGACACAGGCCTGTCGAAGGACACGCTGCGTGTGTGGGAGCGCCGCTATGGCTTCCCCCGCCCCGAGCGCGACGGTGCGGGCGACCGGCTCTACCCGCCCGAGCAGGTCGAGCGCCTGTACGCCATCCGCCGCCTGATGGATGCCGGGCACCGGCCCGGGCGCATCGTGGCGCTGGCACCCGAGGCGCTGCAGGCGCTGGCCGATGCGGCGCCGGCTGCGCCCGTGGCCGCCGCCAGTGCGCCGGCGCTGGAGAGCTACCTGGCGCTGATTGCCCAGCACGACATGCACCGTCTGCGCCACGCGCTCGGCCAGGACGCGCTGCGCCTGGGCCTGGTGGCCTTCGTCACGCAGCTGGTGGCGCCGCTGAACACGGCCGTGGGCGAGGCCTGGATGCAGGGGCGCTTCCAGGTCTTCGAGGAACACCTCTATACCGAATGCCTGACCGGCGTGCTGCGCCAGGCCATCGCCAGCATCGCGCCGCCGCCGGGCCGCGGCACGCCGCGCGTGCTGCTGACCACCGTGCCGCAAGAGGCCCATGGCCTGGGCCTGCTGATGGTCGAGGCGCTGCTGGCGCTGGAGGGTTGCCACTGCCTCTCCCTGGGAACTCAGACACCGCTCGGGGACATTGCGCGCGCTGCCCAGGTGCACGACGCCGACATCGTCGCCCTGAGCTTCACTGGGGTGCAGGGCGCGCCCGCGGTGGTCGCGGCGCTGCGTGCGCTGCGCCGACAGCTGCCGCCGCGCACTGCCATCTGGGTCGGCGGCGGGTGCCCGGTGCTCTACCAGCGCCCGCTGCCCGGCGTGCTGCCGGTGCAGGCCATCGGGTCGCTTCCGGCCGAGGTCGCACGCTGGCGACGCGCCGCGGCGTTGGCGGGGGGATAGGCCCGCCGCAGTGCTGAAGATTTGTGGTCAAAAGCGCCGCAAACGCTGAATGGGAAAGCGCTGCAAGCTATAAAATGGATAGTGAACGCACCTGCCTTGCGCGCAGCCTGCGGGCCGTGGCAGACTGTGCGCCCCACGGCCCTCCCCCCACCCATGCCCGCCATCCCCGACCTCTCCCTGGTGACCACCACGGTGGCCACGCCGGCCGACGCGCGCCGCCTGGCCCAGGCCGCTCTGCAGGCGCGGCTGGCGGCCTGCGTGCAGGTGCAGGCCATCACCTCGCACTACCGCTGGCAGGGCGCGCTGCACGAAGAGGCCGAGCAGCGCCTGGACTGCAAGACCACGGCGCAGGCCGTGCCCGCGCTGCTGGCACTGCTGCGCGCCCAGCACCCCTACACCGTGCCCGAGCTGGTGGTGCAGCCGCTGCAGGCCAGCGCCGACTATGCCCAGTGGGTGGCGCAGGAGGTTGCGCCCGGGGCGTCCGGCGCTGCTTGAGCGCGGTGCCCCGCGGTCAGCGGTCGTTCAAGCCGGAACCGGTGCGGCGCCTGCGCTGCGCACGCGCTGCTCAAAGTCCGCCAGCGGCTCGGGGCGGCCAAACAGGTAGCCCTGGAAGCCCCGGCAGCCATGGGCCTGCAGGAACGCATGGTGCTCGGCGGTTTCGACGCCTTCGGCGATGATCCCCAGCCCCAGCGTGTCCGCCAGCGCGATGATGGCGTGCGCAATGGCGGCGTCGCTGGCGTTGTGCAGCACGCCGCGCACGAAGCCCTGGTCGATCTTGAGCTGGTCCAGTGGCAGGCGCTTGAGGTAGTTCAGCGACGAGTAGCCGGTGCCGAAGTCGTCGAGCGAGAAGCGCAGGCCATGCGCCTTGAGCGCGCGCATGGTGGCAATGACGCCGTCCACGTCGCTCAGCAGCAGGCTTTCGGTGAGCTCGAGCGTGATGCGCTCGGGGTCGGCGCCGCTGTGCTCCAGCAGGCCCAGCACCTGCGCGACAAAATCGTCCTGGCGGAACTGCCGCGCGCTGACGTTGATGGCCATGCGCAGCGGCGCCAATGCCGGGTCGCTGCGCCAGCGCGCCTGCTCGCGCAGGGCGGTCTCGAGCACCCACTGGCCCAGCGGCAGGATGAGGCCCGTCTCCTCGGCCAGCGCGATGAACACCGCGGGCTCGACCAGGCCCTTGGTCGGGTGCTGCCAGCGCAGCAGGGCCTCGGCGCCGGTCACGCGGCTTGCGCTGTCCACCTGCGGCTGGTAGACCAGAACAAACTGCGCCAGCCGCAGGCCGGCGTGCAGCGCCGCCTCCAGCCGCGCACGCAGGTTGACGGCATCCTGCATGTCGGGGTCGAAAAAGCACAGCGTGTTGCGGCCCGCGTCCTTGGCGCGGTACATCGCCATGTCGGCCTGCTTGAGCACTTCGTCGATGGTCACGGACTGCTCGCCCAGCACCGTGGCGCCCATGGTGGCGGTGACGTGCTGGCGTTGCCCGGCCAGCGCGTAGGGCTGGCGCAGCCGCGCGAGCATGGCCTCGCCGAGGTGGCGCACCTGGTCGGCGGCCTCGATCGCGTCGGCGCTGAGGTTTTGCAGCACCACCACGAATTCGTCGCCGCCCAGCCGGGCCACGGTGTCCTGTCCGCGCACGCAGTCCTGCAGGCGCTGGGCGACTTCGAGCAGCAGCAGGTCGCCGACCGCGTGGCCGCGGCTGTCGTTGAGGGTTTTGAAGTTGTCCAGGTCGACGAACAGCACGGCCGCGTGGAGCCCCGAGCGCGCGCTGCCGGCCAGCACCTGTTGCAGCCGGTCCATCAGCAGGCGCCGGTTGGGCAGCCCGGTCAGCGCGTCATAGAAGGCCAGGTAGCGCGCCTCGCTCTCGGCGGCCTTGCGCCCCGAGATGTCGATGTCGATGCAGAACATCTCGGGCGGCTGGCCCGGCACCGCGATGTAGGTGTGGCTGGAGAACACGTCCACCGGCGTGCCGTCCTTGCGCCGCAGCTGCACTTCCGCGCCGGGGATCGACGCGCCCGTGGCGAACATCTGCCGCATCTGGTGGCGCACCTCGGCATGCAAGGCCGGCGGCACGATCAGGTCCAGCAGGTTCTGGCCCAGCGCCTCCTGCGCGCTGTAGCCGTAGAGCTGTTCGGACGCCTGGTTCCAGTAGCTCACGGTGCCGTCGGCCAGGTAGCCCTGCACCGAGATCGATGGAATGTCGCCCAGCAGCGAGCGAAAGCGCAGCTCGGATTCGCGCAGGGCGGTCTCGCTGCGCAGCCGTTCGGTGATGTCGCGTGCGAGGAACACCACGGCCGCCCGTCCGTTGACCGCCGTGCCCAGCGGCTGCGCGCGGCCCTCGAAGTGGCGCGGCCCCGACAGCGTCTCCATCTCGTATTCAAAGCTCTCGGTCTGGCCGCTGTGCAGCGTCCGCGTGATCAGCTCCATGAAGCGATCGGCCTGCTGCGTGGGCAGCACGTCGTGCACGCGTTTGCCCAGCAGCGCCGGCGCCTGCGCCACGAGCTGGGATTCGTCGGGCGACAGCACCTCGACATAGCGGCCTTGCGCGTCCAGCACCAGCAGCACGTCGGGGATGGCGTGGGCGATGGCGCTGAGCCGCGCAGCGCTGTCGGCCAGGGCCTGTTCGGTGTTCAGGCGTGCTTCGACGTCGCCCAGCAGCAGGCCTATCAGCACCGTGGCTGGCGTGAAGATGAGCAAAAAGGCCCAGGCCCGCATGCCGTTGAAGTGCCGGGCCACGTCGGCGGGCAGCAGCTGCAGGCAGGCCAGCACCATGACATGCAGCAGCAGGCCGAACAGCAGCAGCGCCCCTGGCCCCACGCCCACGCGGCCACGCCGGCGCGCCTGGCGGTAGCCCAGGCCCAGCAGAGCGCACAGCACGATGACCAGCACCCCCACCGGCGCGCCCGCGCCGCCGATCCACAGGCGCCATGCCGCCGCCATGGCGGCGGCCATGCCGGCGACCACCGGGCCGCCGAACAGGCCCGCCATGCCCAGCACTACCGAGCGCGCGTCGATGATGACCCCGGGCATCAGCGCCACCGGGCTGAGCATGCCGACCACGCAGATGCCGCCGAACAGCAGGCCCGACATGGCCTGGCCCACCCGTGGCCGGCGGCGCCACAGGCGCATGTTGGCGCCGTGCAGAAAGCACAGCGCCAGCAGCAGGGCGGCACCTTTGAACAGTTCAAGGAGCATGAAAGCCACGGGAGTGGAGGGCCTCCCATGATCGGGGAATTGGTGCCGGCCGTAAATGTGCCCGTGCAGCGCCGCCGGACTGCACGGGCATTCCCGCAGAAGGGGCGCTGCTGCGGGCCTCAGGCCAGCAGGGCCTGGGCGAACTCGCGCGCGCTGAAGGTTTCGAGGTCTTCGAGTTTCTCGCCGACGCCGATGAAATACACCGGCAGCGGCCGCTCCTGCGCAATCGCCGCCAGCACGCCGCCCTTGGCCGTGCCGTCGAGCTTGGTGACGATCAGGCCAGTGAGCTGCAGCGCGTCGTCGAACGAGCGCACCTGGGCCAGCGCGTTCTGGCCGGTGTTGCCGTCGATCACCAGCAGCACCTCGTGCGGCGCTGTGGCATCGGCCTTGGTGACAACGCGGCGGATTTTTTTCAGCTCTTCCATCAAGTGCAGCTGCGTGGGCAGGCGCCCGGCGGTGTCGACCAGCACCACGTCCTTGCCGCGCGCCTTGCCGGCGGTGACGGCATCGAAGCTCACGGCGGCCGGGTCGCCGCCTTCCTGGCTGACGATCTCGACCAGGTTGCGGTCGGCCCACACACCGAGTTGCTCGCGCGCCGCCGCGCGGAAGGTGTCGGCCGCGGCCAGCAGCACGTGCGCGCCTTCGTTGGCCAGGTGCTTGGTGAGTTTGCCGATCGATGTGGTCTTGCCCGCGCCATTGACGCCCGCGACCATGATGACCGTGGGCGTGTGCCGGCCGATGACGAGGGGCTTTTCGAGCGGGCGCAGCAGGTCTGCCAGCGCATCGGCCAGCAAATCCTTGACCGCCGCGGGATCGGTGGTTTTGCTGTCCTTGACGCGGCGCTTGAGGTCGGTGAGCAGCCACTGCGTGGCCTTGACGCCGGTGTCCGCCATCAGCAGGGCTTCTTCGAGCTGCTCGTACAGCGCATCGTCGATGCGCGTGCCGGTGAACACCGTGGTGATGCTGGAGCCGGTCTTGCGCAGCCCGCTCTTGAGCCGGTCGATCCAGCCGCTGCGCTGCGCCTCCGCGGCGGCGGCCTGCGGCGCGGCCCCGGCAGGTGCCGGCGTTGCGCCGGGCTCTGGCAGCCCTGGTGCGGCGGGCTGTGCCGCCACAGCGTCTGCCGCGGGCGC
>NZ_MWOM01000091.1:0-13455 GCF_012931925.1 Acidovorax sp. SRB_24 | reverse complement strand
GCGCTCGGCCTGCCACGCCAGCAGCCAGCGCAGCCCGACCAGCGCGGCCGGCGGCGCAAACAGCAGCCAGGCGGTGCGCTGCGCGGCCGGCGCGGCGGTCGTGACGGGCGTGGCCTCGGCCATGGCGGGCGCTCAGGCGGCCAGGCGCGAGAGGTCGGCCACGCGGTTCATCGCATCGTGCAGGGTCTTGAGCAGGCCCTGGCGGTTCAATCGCAGGTCGAGCTCCTCGGCGTTGACCATCACGTTGTCAAAGAACGCATCGACCGGCGCGCGCAGCACGGCCAGGGTCTGCAGGCTGCGGCGGTAGTCGCCCGCGTCGAACTGCGCATTGGCCTCGGGCACGAAGCGCTGCAGCGCGGCGTACAGGTCCTGCTCGGCCGGCTCCTGCAGCAGGCCAGGGTTGACGTGGGCGTCGACCTCGCCGGCCTTCTTGAGGATGTTGCCCACGCGCTTGTTCGCCGCGGCCAGGGCCGGGCTCTCGGGCAGCGCAGCGAAGGCGCGCACGGCCGACAGGAACTGCGGCACCTGCGCCAGCCGCTGCGGGCGCAGGGCCAGCACGGCATCGACCTCCTGCGCGCTGTAGCCCTGCTCGCGCAGGCTGCCGGCGAGACGGTCGTAGATGAAGTCGGCGAGCAGCGCGGACGCGTCCTCGACCTTGTCGCCAAAGGCCGGCACAGCGCCGGCCAGCAGCGCATGCAGGTCGAGCGGCAGGTCTTTCTCGACCAGCATGCGTACCACGCCCAGCGCGTGGCGGCGCAGCGCGAACGGATCGCGGTCGCCCGTGGGCAGGTTGCCGATGCCGAACATGCCGACCAGGGTTTCGAGCTTGTCGGCCAGCGCCACCACCACGCCTGCGGTGTTGCGCGGCAGCGCGTCGCCTGCAAAGCGCGGTTTGTAGTGGTCTTCGATGGCGTCGGCCACCACCTCGCCCAGGCCGTCGTTGAGCGCGTAGTAGCGGCCCATGGTGCCCTGCAGCTCGGGGAACTCGCCGACCATGTCGGTCACGAGGTCGGTCTTGGCCAGAAGCGCGGCCTGGTCGGCCTGGGCCACCAGCGCGGCATCGCCCAGTTGCTGGGCGATCGCCTTGGCGATGGCGCGCACGCGCTCCACGCGCTCGCCCTGCGTGCCGAGCTTGTTGTGGTAGACCACCTTGGACAGCTGATCGACGCGCGAAGCCAGCGTTTTCTTGCGGTCCTGGTCGAAGAAGAACTTGGCGTCGGCCAGGCGCGGGCGCACCACGCGCTCGTTGCCGCCGACGACGGCGCTCGCGTCCTGCGGGCTGATGTTGCTGACCACGAGGAACTGGTGGGTCAGCTTGCCTTCGGCGTCCAGCAGCGGGAAATACTTCTGGTTGGCCTTCATGGTCAGGATCAGGCATTCCTGCGGCACGGCCAGGAATTCCTTCTCGAAGGCGCAGACCAGCACATTGGGACGCTCGACCAGGGCCGACACTTCGTCGAGCAGGGCTGCGTCGTCGATGGGACGCACGCCGCCGCCGACCTGCTGCGCCGCAGCCTGCAGCTGGCGCGCGATCTCGGCGCGGCGCTCGGCGAAGCTGGCAACCACGGCGCCCTGCTCCCGCAGCTGCGGGGCATAGCTGTCGGCGTCGCGCAGCACGACCGGGTCCACGGCGGCTTCGAAGCGGTGGCCGCGCGTGGCATTGCCAGCCGTCAGGCCCAGGGCCTTCACACCGACCAGCACCTCGCTGCCGTGCAGCGCCACCAGGCCATGGGCCGGGCGCACGAACTGCACGCTGCTCCAGCCGTCCTGCAGCTGGTAGCGCATGACCTTGGGGATCGGCAGCCGGGCCAGCGCTTCGTCGAGTGCCTTTTGCAGGCCGTCGGCCAGCAGCGCGCCGCGCGCCGTGCTCTCGAAGTACAGCACCTCGGCCTTGCCGTCGTGCACACGCTTGAGGGCTGCCACGGCCGACGCGTCGGCGCCCAGGGCGGCCAGCTTTTTGAGCAGGGCGGGCGTCGCGTGGCCTGCGGCGTCCAGGCCCACGGCCACGGGCATGAGTTTTTGCGACACAGCCTTGTCCGCCGCCTGGTGCGCCACGGCGGTGATATGGGCGGCGAGGCGGCGCGGCGAGGCATAGGCCGTCAGCTGCGACGCGCCCGAGGCCAGGCCTTGGGCGGCCAGCTGTTCGAGCAGGACGCCGGCAAAGGCGTCGCCCAGTTTTTGCAGGGCCTTCGGGGGCAGTTCTTCGACAAACAGTTCGACGAGAAGGTTTTGGGTGGTCATAGTGGCTTGGGCTCGCAGACGGTGTAGTGCAGCACCGTGGGAAAGGGATCGTAAAAATGGTGCAGCAGGGCGCGCCACTCCTGGTACTGGGCAGACTGGCGAAAGCCCACGGTGTGGTCTTGCAGCGTGTTCCAGCGCACCAGCAGCACATACTGGTGGTCGTCCTCGATGCAGCGCTGCAGCTCATGGCCCTGGTAACCGGCCATGCCGGCAATGAGGGACTGTGCCTGAGCGAACGCGCGCTCGAACGCATCCGCCTGGCCCTGTCGGACCTGCAGCGTGGCGACTTCAAGGACCATCAGGCGGCCTTCTTGCTCTGTTGCTCTGCGGCCTTGGCCAGTTCGGCCAGCACCTCGTCGGCGTGCTGCCGGGGCGCCATGGGAAAGCCCAGGCGCGCGCGGCTGTCGAGGTAGCTCTTGGCCACGGCGCGCGCCAGGTTGCGGATGCGGCCGATGTAGGCGGCGCGCTCGGTCACGGAAATCGCCCCGCGCGCATCGAGCAGGTTGAAGCTGTGCGCGGCCTTCAGGACCTGCTCGTAGGCCGGCAGCGCCAGCTGCTCGCCCATCAGGTGCTGGGCCTGCTTTTCGTGCGCGCCAAAAGCAGTGAACAGGAAGTCGGCATCGGCATGCTCGAAGTTGTAGGTCGACTGTTCGACCTCGTTCTGCTTGTACACGTCGCCATAGGTGAGCGTGCTGCCGTCGGCGCGCTCGGTCCAGGTCAGGTTGTAGACGTTGTCCACGCCCTGCAGGTACATGGCCAAGCGCTCCAGGCCGTAGGTGATCTCGCCCGTGGCAGGCTTGCAGTCGATGCCGCCGACCTGCTGGAAGTAGGTGAACTGCGTCACCTCCATGCCGTTGAGCCAGACCTCCCAGCCCAGGCCCCAGGCGCCGAGCGTGGGGTTCTCCCAGTCGTCCTCGACGAAGCGGATGTCGTTCTTCTTCAGGTCAAAGCCCAGCGCTTCGAGCGAGCCCAGGTACAGCTCGAGGATGTTGTCGGGCGCGGGCTTGAGCACCACCTGGTACTGGTAGTAGTGCTGCAGGCGGTTGGGGTTCTCGCCGTAGCGGCCGTCTTTCGGGCGGCGGCTGGGCTGCACATAGGCGGCCTTCCAGGGCTCCGGCCCCAATGCTCTTAAAAATGTAGCGGTGTGCGACGTGCCGGCGCCCACTTCCATGTCGTAGGGCTGCAAAAGCGCGCAGCCCTGGGCGTCCCAATAGGACTGGAGCTTGAGGATGATTTGCTGGAAGGTCAACATGTGGGTGCTGCGCGGCGCAAACCGCGCGAAAGAGGGTCTTGTCCGGGGTGCGCCCCGGGGGCGCACAAGGGCGGGATTTTACGGCCCCAAAGAAAACGGCCCGTCCACCCCGCAGGAAGGACGGGCCGCAGGGGTCTGCCGGCTCAGGCGCCGTCCCAGCGGCGCAGCACCAGGCTGGCGTTGGTGCCGCCAAAGCCGAAGCTGTTGGACAGCGCGGTGCGAATCGGCGCATCGACCGTCTGGCGCACCAGGGGCATGCCCTCGGCCGCGGGCTCGAGCGTCTCGATGTTCGCCGAGCCGGCGATGAAGCCCTGCTGCAGCATCAGCAGGCAGTAGATCGCCTCTTGCACGCCCGTGGCGCCCAGCGAGTGGCCGGTCAGCGACTTGGTCGACGAAAAGCGCGGAATCGCGTCGCCAAACACGGCCTTGATGGCGCGCAGCTCGGGCACGTCGCCCACGGGCGTCGAGGTTCCGTGGGTGTTGATGTAGTCGATCGGTTCGCTCACGGTGGCGATGGCCTGGCGCATGCAGGCGATGGCGCCGTCGCCCGAGGGGGCGACCATGTCGGCACCGTCGGAGGTGGCGCCAAAGCCGACCACTTCGCCGAGGATGGTCGCGCCGCGCGCCAGGGCGTGGTCCAGGCTCTCGAGCACCACCGCGCCGCCGCCGCCCGAGAGCACGAAGCCGTCGCGGTTCGCGTCGTAGGCGCGCGACGCCTTCTCGGGCGTGGCGTTGTAGGCGCTCGACATGGCACCCATCGCGTCGAACAGCAGGCCCATGCCCCAGGTGACTTCTTCGCCGCCGCCGGCGAACACCACGTCCTGCATGCCCCAGGCGATCTGCTGGGCGGCCGCGCCGATGCAGTGCGCCGAGGTGCTGCACGCCGAGGTGATGGAGTAGTTGATGCCCTTGATGCCGAAGTTGGTCGACAAGCAAGCCGAGACCGTGGAGCTCATGCAGCGCGTGACCTGGTAGGGCCCAACGCGGCGGATGCCCTTGCTGCGCAGGATGTCGGCCGCCTCGATCTGGTTGGCCGGCGAGCCGCCGCCCGAGCCCATGATGAGGCCGGTGCGCGGGTGCGACACCTGCTCGGGCGCCAAGCCCGAGGCGGCGATGGCGTCAGCCAGCGCGATGTGCGCATAGGCCGCCGCGTCGCCCATGAAGCGCAGCTGCTTGCGGTCGATGCGCTCTTCGAGGTTGATCTGGGGCACGCCGGCCACCTGGCTGCGCATGCCCAGCTCGGTGAACTGCGGCATGGCGCGGATGCCCGAGCGGCCCTCGCGCAGGGACTGGGTGACGGTGGCGTTGTCGTTGCCAATGCACGAGACGATGCCCGTGCCGGTGATGACTACCCGTTTCATGCTGCAGCTCCCGAGGCCGGCGCCTCTTCTTTCTTGAACAGACCCACGCGCAGGTCGTTGGCTACGTAAATTTCCTTGCCGTCGACGAGCAGGCGGGCGTCGCCAATGGCCATCACGAGCTTGCGCTTGATGACGCGCTTGATGTCGATCTCGTAGGTTACGAGCTTGGCCTCCGGCCCCACTTCGCCGGTGAATTTGACCTCACCCGCACCCAGGGCACGGCCGCGGCCCGGCAGCTGCAGCCAGGTCAGGTAGAAGCCGATGAGCTGCCACATCGCGTCCAGCCCCAGGCAGCCCGGCATCACCGGGTCACCCTGGAAGTGGCAGGCAAAGAACCACAGATCGGGCTTGACGTCGAGCTCGGCACGGATCTTGCCCAGGCCGTGGGCGCCGCCCTCGGCGTCGATGTGCGTGATGCGGTCGAACATCAGCATGGGCGGCAGCGGCAGACGCCCGCTGTCGGGCTGGAACAATTTGCCCTCGCCCGAGGCGATCAATTGGTCGTAGGAAAAGGAATCTGCCATTTTCAGTCTTACTCCAGAACGGCGGCAGAGCCACCTCAATTTTTCATTGCCTGCGCCGGGCGCAAGCGATCACAGCCGCACATTATCAAGGCAGTGGGTCCACCGCCCGGTGGGCGCTGCCCCCATGGCACCGGGGACATGCGTCCGCGCCATGACATGGATCAAGCGGCGCGGCCCCGGCGCGCCCTTTGGATCTGCCCTTCAGCGGCGCCGGCGGCGGGCCAGCCCCGCGGCCAGCAGCACCGCCGCCCCGAAAAACCACAATGGCCACAGGCCCCAGCGCGACACCCAGGCGGCGTAGGGCGTGACCGGGCCGCTGCGCCCCTGCACCTGCCCCGTGAGCACGCCGCGCGTGGCGCGCGGCAGCTGCTGCGCGACCGCGCCCCGGTGGTCGATGATGGCCGTGGCGCCGGTGTTGGTGGCGCGCACCATGGGGCGCTCGAATTCGAGCGCGCGCATGCGGCTGATGGCCAGGTGCTGGTCGATGGCGACCGAATCGCCAAACCAGCCGATGTTGCTGAGGTTGATGAACAGGGTGGGCGCGCTGGCCGGATCGGCAAAGCGCGCGCCCAGCTCCTCGCCGAACAAATCCTCGTAGCAGATGGTGGGCGCGATGCGCTCGCCGCGCCAGGCCAGCGGCGGCTGCACCAGCGCCCCGCGGTTGAAGTCGCCCAGCGGAATGTGCATCAGCTCGGTGAACCAGCGAAAGAACGGCGGAATGAACTCACCAAACGGCACCAGGTGCTGCTTGTCGTAGCGGTACGGCGCGTCCTGCCCCGGCCGCCAGCCCAGCACCGAGTTGGTGTAGCCGAGCGCCATGTCGCCCAGCGGAATGCCCAGCAGCGCGGCCTGCGCGCCCTGGGTGTAGCGCTGCGCGATGGCGTCCAGGTAGCCCGGCGGCAGTTGCTGTGGCAGCAACGGAATCGCGGTTTCCGGGGCCACCACCAGCTCGGCCCGGGCGCTGTGCAACTGGTCGGCGTACCACTGCAGTGCCAGCGGCACGCCACTGCCGGGCAGGAATTTTTCGTCCTGCGGGATGTTGCCTTGCAGCAGTGCCAGCGTCAGCGGCGGTGCGGGCGGCCCGTCGGGCCGTTCGATGGCGCGGTGGCGCTGCCAGGCCAGCGCGCCCAGCAGGGCCAGCACGGCGGCCGCGAGCGCCCAGGCGCGCGGGTTGCGCCAGTCGCTGCGGCGCGCCTGCGCCAGCAGCATGGCCAGCGCCGCCGCCACGAAGCCGATGCCGTACACGCCCACGCTGCGCGCCAGGGCCGCCAGCGGCCCCTGCACGTGGGCATAGCCGCCCGCGCCCCAGGGGAAGCCGGTCCACCAGAGGCCACGCGCAAGCTCGGCCAGCAGCCAGAATGCTCCGAAAACAATAGCTGCAAGCGCTCTATGGATGGGCGCCAGAGCACTGAAAAGCCCTGAAACCAGGGCGTAGTAGCTGCCCAGGAACGCGGCCAAGCCGAGCACGGCGGCTACGGCCAGCGGCGCCGCCAGGCCGCCGTAGTGGTGCATGGAGATGAACAGCCACCAGAAGGTGCCGGCCAGCCAGGCGGTGGCGAACACGCCGCCCAGCCCTGCCGCCCGGCGCCAGCGCGCAGCGCCCGGGCGCAGCAGCCAGGCCAGCGCCGCCAGCGAGGCCAGTTGCAGCCACCACAGCGGCGCACCGCCCCAGGGCCAGGCCAGAGACGCCGCCTGCGCCAGGCCCGCCGCGAGCGCGAGCGCCCAATGCCAGGGCGCGGCGTGCGCCAGCGAGCGCGGTGCAGGCGCCGCCATCAGCCGGGCGCGGCAGCGGAATCGGGCGTGGCGGCCGTCACCTTGAACCAGCGCACGGCGCCGCCCTTGGTGTGCAGCACCACGAAATGCAGGCCGCACAGCTGCAGGTGTTCGCCGCGCTTGGGCACATGGCCCATCTCGTGCGCGATGAGGCCGCCGATGGTGTCGAAGTCTTCGTCGGCGTCGCTGCCCGCGATGGGCACCTCGAAGGCCTCGGACACGCGCTCGATGGGCGTGTCGCCGCTGACGCGGTAGCTGTGGTCGGCCAGCGCAAAGATGTCGCCCTCGTCCTCGGGGATGTCGAATTCGTCCTCGATCTCGCCGACGATCTCTTCGAGCACGTCCTCGATGGTCACCAGCCCGGCAATGCGGCCAAACTCGTCGATCACCACGGCCAGGTGGTTGCGGTTGCCGCGGAACTCGCGCAGCAGGTCGTTGAGGCCCTTGGTCTCGGGCACGAACACGGCCGGGCGCAGCAGCGCGCGGATATTGAGCTCGGGGGCGCGCTGCAGCTTGAGCAGGTCCTTGGCCATGAGGATGCCAATGATGTTCTCGCGCTCGCCCTGGTAGACCGGGAAGCGCGAATGCGCGGTGTTGATCACCAGGTGCAGCAACTCGTCGAACGGCGCATCGATGTTGATGAGGTCCATGCGCGGCGCGGCCACCATGACGTCGCCGGCCGTCATGTCGGCCATGCGGATGACGCGTTCGAGCATCACGCGGGAGTCGGAGCTGATGACCTGGTTTTCTTCGGCCTCGGCCAGAATTTCAATCAGTTCGTCGTTGGAATCCGGTCCGGGATGGATGAACTCGACAACCTTCTGGAGAAAAGTGCGCTTGTCTTCCTTCTCTGGAAAACGCGCGGGGTGCGGGTCGGACACAGCCTTGGGGTGCAGGACGTGCGGTAGTGGAACAAGCCCCTAGGATACTGGATCGGGGTGGCAAAGCACCGGCCGGTGCCCTGCCGCGGGCCTCTTCACTCGCCCGCCTGGTGCCGCCCTGCCTGGACGCCGGCACGCACTTCCTGCACGCCGGCGAGAAAGTCCCAGAACTGCTTGGCCTGCTTCTTGAGCCGGTAGTCGACCTCGGCAAGGTGCTGCTCGACGATTTCGGTCACGCGCGAGTCGAGGCTGGCCGGCGGCAGCTCCAGGAAGGCCTCGGACTCGGGGCCGTCGCGGTGCACGACCGCGCCCGCATTGCGCGCGATCTTCAGCATGGCGGTGTTTTCGGACAGCGCATGGATGAACACCATGCTCACGCCCTCGTTGCGCGCATGCATCACGGCGCGCTCGAACAGGCGCGCGCCAAAGCCCCGCCCGCGCGCGCTCTTGAGCACGGAGACGCCAAACTCTGCGCAGTGCTTGTGGTCGGGGTGTTCGGAGAACGCCAGGTGCGCCACGGCGATCAGTTCGAGGCGGCGGTTGTAGATGCCGAAGATCTCGTCGCGCTCGAAGTCGAGTTGCTCGACATAGCGGCGGATCTGTTCGTTGTTGGCGGCGTAGCCAAAGCGCAGGTAGCGGTCGGAGTCGTCCAGGGCCAGCAGGTGCGCGGCGATGCGCTCGCGGTAGGTGGGGCCGAGGGAGCGGATGGGCACCACCAGGGCGGTCTTGGCAGCCGCAGGGGCCGAGGCATCGCCGGTGTCCCGGTCGCTGACTGGGCGCAGCAGATCGATGCCCGCGCCCCAGGATGCTCTGAACCAGTCTTTGGTAAGAATCATGGGTCGAATGTAGGGGTTTTCCCTAGGTTGTTCAAGCATTTTTTGCTGCACCGCAACAATTTAGCACAGACCGCGGGGTTTCGGTCGGGTCCATGGCATGCCCGCGCAGCGCGCACGCACCCACCCCGCGCTACACGGGCACCGCCGTCGTGGCCTTGACGCGGTCGAGCACAAAACTGGTCTTGCAGTCCTGCACGCTCGGGTGCTTGAGCAGGGTGTCCATGATGAAACGGCTGTAGTGCGCCATGTCCTGCACCACCACGCGCAGCAGGTAGTCCATCTCGCCGGTGAGCGAGGCGCATTCGACCACTTCGGGCCAGGTCTGCACACTGGCGCGGAACAGGTCCATGGGGTTGCGCTTGTGGCTCTCGGTGTGCTTTTCCAGCCGCACGTTGAGGTAGGCGGTCAGCCCCAGGCCCACCGCTTCGGGATTGACCAGCGCGACATAGCGGTCGATCACGCCGCTGTCTTCGAGCCGCTTGACGCGGCGCAGCACCGCGCTGGGCGAGAGCCCGACCTGCGCGCCGATCACGTCGTAGGTTTCGCGGCCGTTGTGCTGCAGGGCACGCAGGATGGCGCGGTCGAGCTTGTCCAGGGGGTTGGGGTGTTCCATGGGGCAGGAGTGTACGGAGGCCGTGGCGGCGGCGCTGGGCCCATGGCGCCGCCCCGGCAGCGCCAACGACCGCACCGATCGCCCAGATACGGCAAAAACGCCCGCCTCTGTGCAGCATTCCTGCAAATCGGGGCCTGGCGCGCCCGCAATACGCGGGAAAGCTGAAGCGCTGCGCTCCTACAGTGGCATGACACAGATCAATACGCCTGCGACAGGAGACAACCATGAATGCAGCCTTGCCCCGCACCGCCTCGCCCGAGGCCTCGGCCTGGGACAACCCCATGGGCACCGACGGTTTCGAGTTCATCGAATACGCCGCCCCCGATCCGGTCGCGATGGGCCGCAGTTTCGAGGCCATGGGTTTCAAGCCCGTGGCGCGCCACCGGCACAAGAACGTCACGCTCTATCGCCAGGGTGAAATCAACTTCCTGATCAACGCCGAGCCCGACAGCTTTGCCCAGCGCTTTGCGCGCCTGCACGGCCCGAGCGTCTGCGCCATCGCGTTCCGCGTGCACGACGCCAAGGCCGCGTACGGGCGCGCGCTGAACCTGGGCGCCTGGGGCTATGCCGGCTCGGCCGGCCCGGGCGAGCTCAACATCCCCGCCATCAAGGGCGTGGGCGACAGCCTGATCTACCTGGTGGACCGCTGGCGCGGCAAGAACGGCGCGCAGCCCGGCGACATCGGCAACATCGGCTTCTTCGACGTCGACTTCGTGCCGCTGCCGGGCGTCAGCACCGACGAGATGCTGCACCCCCGCGGCCACGGCCTGACCTACATCGACCACCTCACGCACAACGTGCACCGCGGCCGCATGGTCGAGTGGGCGAATTTCTACGAGCGCCTGTTCAATTTCCGCGAGATCAAGTACTTCGACATCGAAGGCCAGGTCACGGGCGTCAAGAGCAAGGCCATGACCAGCCCCTGCGGCAAGATCCGCATCCCGATCAACGAGGAAGGCAAGGAAAAGGCCGGGCAGATCCAGGAGTATCTGGACCTGTACGGCGGCGAGGGCATCCAGCACATCGCCATGGGCTCGGACGACCTGTACGCCACGGTGGACCAGCTGCGCGCCAGCGGCGTGCGCCTGCTCGACACGCCCGACACCTACTACGAACTGGTCGAAAAGCGCATTCCCGGCCACGGCGAGCCGCTCGGCGCGCTGCGCGAGCGCAAGATCCTGATCGACGGCAAGCAGGACGCGGTCCTGCTGCAGATCTTCAGCGAGAACCAACTCGGGCCGATCTTCTTCGAATTCATCCAGCGCAAGGGCGACGACGGCTTCGGCAACGGCAACTTCAAGGCGCTGTTCGAGAGCATCGAGCTCGACCAGATGCGCCGCGGCGTGCTGAGCCAGTAGGCCCCGGCTCTCTATACTGCGGCGCTTCCACCACCCTAAGGATGTTGATGTTGCGTCGTCGTTACCTGTCCGGTGTCGTGCTGCTGTGCATGGCCGCTGTGGCGCAGGCACAAAGCCCTGCCACTCCCCTGACCATCGTGGTCCCCTACCCCGCAGGCGGTCCGCTGGACACTTCGGCGCGCATCGTGGCCGAGGGCGCCAGCGCCCAGCTCGGGCCCATCGCGGTCGAGAACAAGCCGGGCGCGGGCGGTGGCACGGGCGCCGACCTGGTCGCCAAGTCGCCCGCCGCGGCCAACCGCGTGCTCATGGGCGCCGTGGCCACGCATGCGGTGAACCCGTGGCTCTACAAGGCGTTTCCGTACGACCCGCTCAAGGACTTCAAGCCCCTCCACCTGGTGGCGCGCACGCCCAACGTGCTGGTCATGAACGCCGAGCAGGCCCGCGCCTTGAACATCGCCACCACCTCGGACCTGGTGCAATTCCTCAAGAAGCACCCGGACCAGCTGCGCTACGGCTCGGGCGGCAACGGCAGCATCGGCCACATCTCGGCCGAAATGTTCAAGTCCCTGACCAACACCCGCATGGCGCACCAGCCCTTCCAGGGCTCCAGCCCCGCGCTGAAGGCGCTGCAGGCGGGCGATGTGGCGCTGGTATTCGACAACCTGGCCTCGTCGCTGCCGCTCATCCAGGCCGGCAAGCTCAAGGCCCTGGGCGTGACCTCACTGGGCCGCGACGAGGCCCTGCCCAACGTGCCCAGCATCAACGATGCGGTGCAGGGCTTCAACGTGGTGACCTGGTTCGGCCTGTTTGCACCCGCCACCCTGCCCGACGCGGAGGCGCGCCGCTACGCCACGGCCTTCTCGGCCGCCATCCAGTCGCCCGCGGGCAAAGAGAAGTTCAAGAAGATGGGCATCGTGCCTGAGGACATGGTGCTCGACGATTTCGCGCGCTTCGTGCGCTCGGAGCACAGCAAGTACGGCTTTCTGATCAAGGCCGCCAAGATCAAGATCGAATAGCCGCCCGCCACGGCCAGCGCGCGCAGCGCGGGCCTGGGGACGACGCGGCAAGACAAGGAGTCCGCCATGGGAAAGCCCCCCGTCGTCTATGGCCAGTCCACCCGCCCGCCGCGCGGCGACTATGCGCGCGCGGCCGACGACTACACCTGCGCGCAGAACCACGCCGCCTACACCGCAGCCGACCACGCCACCTACCGGCGCCTCTACGAACGCCAGTCGGCGCTGCTGCCGGGCCGGGCGAGCGAGGCCTTCATCGCCGCCCTGCCCTCGCTCGGCATCAAGGACCACATCCCGCGCTTCGAAGAGATCAACGAGCGCCTGTACCAGGCCACGCGCTGGCAGATCGTTGCGGTGCCCGGGCTGATCCCCGAGGTGCCGTTCTTCACGCTGCTGGCCAACCGCAAGTTCCCGGTCACGGACTGGATCCGCACGCCCGCCGAGTTCGACTACATCGTCGAGCCCGACGTGTTCCACGACCTGTTCGGCCATGTGCCGCTGCTGTTCAACCCGGTGTTCGCCGACTACGTCCAGCGCTACGGCGAGGGCGGCCTCAAGGCGGCCGAACTGGGCGCCTGCGAGATGCTCTCGCGCCTGTACTGGTACACGATCGAGTTCGGCCTGATCCGCGAAGCGGGCGGCCTGCGCGCCTATGGCGCGGGCATCCTGAGCTCGTCGGGCGAGCTGGCCTATGCGGTGCAAAGCCCCGAGCCGCAGCGCCTGCCACTGCAGCTCGAGCGCACCATGCGCACGCGCTACCAGATCGACAGCTACCAGCAGACCTACTTCGTCATCGACAGCTTCGAGCAGCTGTTCGACCTGACGGCGGCCGACTTCGCGCCGCTCTACGCGCGCCTGCGCGGCCTGCCCGAGTTCGCGGCCGACGCGCGCGCGGCGGCGGTCTGATCACCTTTTTTGATAGCGGCCAGCGCTTTCCAGGCAAGCGCTGGAGGCCTTTTTGGCCTGAAAACGGCCACCCCGCGCGGTCGCTGTCCAGTGCCTCCAGGCAGGCCTGCAGGACCTGCGGATGGCAGGCCATCTGCACGTGCGCCACGCCGGCGATGAAGCGCTGCTCGGCACCGGGCAGCGCCGCCGTGCTGGCCGGAAAGACGATCTGGTCGCAGTTCGAATACCAGCACGTGAACAGCGCCGCGCGCTCGGCGCGTTCGCCACGCTGCAGCAGCGCCAGCCAGTCGCCGCCCACCCGCATCTGCCGGCCGTTGGGCGAATAGGCAAAGCGCGCCAGCGCCGTGCCGCCGTGCGGCGTGCCCAGCGTGACGACGCGGTGCACGCGCGCGTCGGCACCGGCCGCCTGCAGCCAGGCGCGCACCGCCAGGCCGCCCATGCTGTGGCACAGCAGCAGCGGCGCCCGGCCCGTGGCCTGCGCCACGCGCCGCACGGCCGCGTCGATCAGCGGCACGTAGTCGTCGATGGCGCCGAACACCGGCTCCAGGTTCACGGCCTCGAACGCATGGCCGCGCGCGCGCAAAGCGGGCAGCCACGGCAGCCAGATGCCGCGGTTGCACAGAACCCCGTGCACCAGCACCACGCCGCGCGGCGCGGCCGCGCCCGGCGCCCGGGCCGGCAGCCAGTCGGGCTGGCT
>NZ_MWOM01000145.1:0-1242 GCF_012931925.1 Acidovorax sp. SRB_24 | reverse complement strand
GACATGGTGGACACCTGCGGGCGCCCTGCCCGCGGGGAGAACAACCATGCCCTGGAGCACCCGAGACACCATGAGCCTGCGCGAAGAATTCATTGCCCTTGCCAACCACGAGGGCGCCAACCGGCGCGAGCTGTGCCGCCGCTTTGGCATCAGCCCGCAGACGGGCTACAAGTGGTTGGCCCGCTTTGCGCTGCAAGGAGTTGCCGGCCTGGCCGACACGTCGCGACGTCCCCACCACAGTCCTGCAGCCACCGCCCAGGCACTGCAGCAGGCCGTGCTGGCCCTGCGCTGCGAGCACCCCGCCTGGGGTGGCCGCAAGATCGCCAGGCGCCTGCAGGATCTGGGGCAGGGCTGTGTGGCTCCCAGCACCGTCACTTGCATCCTGCACCGCCATGACCTGATCGGCGCAGAGGCATCCACGGCCGCACAGCCCTGGCAGCGCTTCGAGCACGAACACCCCAATGCCCTGTGGCAGATCGACTTCAAGGGCTATGTGGACACGCCCGCAGGGCGCTGCCATCCTCTGACCCTGCTGGACGACCATTCGCGGTTCAACATGGCCCTGCGTGCCTGCGCAAGGCAGGAGAGTGTCACCGTGCGGGTGCAACTCACCGAGGTGTTCCGCACCTATGGCCTGCCGGTGCGCATCAACGCCGACAACGGCGCCCCCTGGGGCTCACCCTCCCAGCCTGGGCAGGTCAGCGAGCTGGCCTTGTGGCTGATACGGCTGGGTATCCGGGTGAGTTTCAGCCGGCCCTACCACCCGCAGACCAATGGCAAGGACGAGCGGTTCCACCGCTCGCTCAAGGCGGAAGTGCTCAACGGCAGATCGTTCACAGACTTGGGGCAGGCACAGGCGGCATTCGATCGATGGCGAGAGGTCTACAACCATCAGAGGCCGCACCAGGCACTGGGCATGGCCACGCCAGCGAGCCGCTATCGCATGAGCGAGCGAAGCTACCCCCAGCGGCTGCCCGACATCGAGTACGGGCCGCACGATACGGTGGTGACCGTCAAGGCATTGGGAGAGATGAGGTTCCAGGGCAAGCGCTACAAGCTCTCGAGTGCGCTGCGCGGCCTGCCGGTGGCGGTGCGTGCGCTCAGCGAGCAAGACGGTCGCTACGACGTCTACTTCCTGCATCACAGGCTGGGGCAAATAGACCTGCGCGAGGACTGAGCTGTGCAGCAAAATCCGTCAACCATGTCTTCGCACATGCGTCAGCCATGTCTGCGGTCCATACA
>NZ_MWOM01000062.1:0-21942 GCF_012931925.1 Acidovorax sp. SRB_24 | reverse complement strand
GCTGGCACAGACCCTCTTTGAAGGAGGCTTCCGTGCAGCGAAGCCCTCGACTATAGCACCGGTGGGGAGGGCCAAACAACAGATTGGCGAAGAAATTGCACATCCCTGCCGTGCCACGCGCTTGCCCTCCGGTGCGCCCGCCCAGGGCGGGCGCCCGATAATGGCCCACCATGGCATTGATTACCTTATTAGACGCACAGCTAGCCTTCGGGCACGTGGCCTTGCTGGACCACGCAACTTTTTCCCTGGAGACCGGCGAGCGGGTGGGCTTGATTGGGCGCAACGGCGCCGGCAAGTCGTCACTGCTGAAGATTTTGGGGGGGCTCGCACATGCGGACGATGGCGCGCGCCACCTGCAGCAGGGCGTACGCATTGCCTATGTGGCGCAGGAACCCGATCTGGACCCCGAAGCCACGGTCTTTGAAGCGACCTCGCACGGCCTGGCCCATGTGATTGCCGTGCGCGACCAGTACCTGAGCGGCGCTGAAGACCTGGATCTGGACGCCTTGCAGACGCAGATCGAGGCCTACGACGCCTGGAACTGGGAGCAGCGCGTGGAAGAAACGCTGCAGCGCCTGCACCTGAACCCCCAGGCCCGCGTCGGCGACCTCTCGGGCGGCACGAAGAAGCGCGTCGCCCTGGCGCAGGCACTGGTGACGCGCCCGGACGTGCTGCTGCTCGACGAGCCGACCAACCACCTGGACCTGGACTCCATTGAGTGGCTGGAAGATTTGCTGATCGATTTCAGCGGCAGCGTCGTCACCATCACCCACGACCGCTCGTTTCTGGACCGGGTTGCGACACGCATCGTCGAGCTCGATCGCGGCAACCTGCTCTCGTACCCCGGCAACTTTGCCCAGTATGTGTTGCAAAAGCAGGAGCAACTGGCGCAGGAAGAAACCATCTCGGCCAAGGCCGACAAGCTGCTCGCGCAAGAAGAGATCTGGATACGCAAGGGCGTGGAAGCGCGCCGCACCCGCAGCCAGAGCCGCATCGGACGGCTCGAAGCGCTGCGCGCCAGCCGTGCCCAGCGCCGCGAGACGCTGGGCAGCGTGAAGATGGACCTGGCCTCGGGCGCACCGAGCGGCAAGATCGTGGCCGAGCTCGAAGGCGTCTCCAAGGCCTTTGGCGACAAGACCATCGTGCGCAACTTCAGCGGCACCATCCTGCGCGGCGACAAGGTGGGCCTGATCGGCCCGAACGGTGCCGGCAAGACCACGCTGCTCAAGCTCATCCTGGGCGAACTGCAGGCCGACAGCGGCCGGGTGCGCCAGGGCGCGAACCTGCAGGTGGCCTATTTCGACCAGATGCGCCATGCGATCGACCTCGACGCCACGCTGGAGGATTTCATCAGCCCCGGCAGCGAATGGATCGAGATCGGCAAGCAGCGCAAGCACGTCAAGAGCTACCTTGGCGACTTCCTGTTCTCGCCCGCGCGCGCGCACTCCCCTGTACGCTCGCTGTCGGGCGGTGAGCGCAACCGGCTGCTGCTGGCGCGCCTGTTCGCGCGGCCGGCCAATGTGCTGGTTCTCGACGAGCCGACGAACGACCTGGACATCGAAACGCTCGATCTCTTGGAAGAGCTGCTGCAGACCTACGAAGGCACGGTCTTCCTGGTCAGCCATGACCGCACCTTCCTCGACAACGTGGTCACCAGCACGATTGCGTTCGAGGGCGACGGCCTGTGGCGCGAGTACGAAGGCAGTGTGCAGGACTGGCTGGTGCAGTCGCGCCGCAGCCGTGAAATCGCCGCCGCGGCGCTGCCCGCAACCGCCGCGCCGGCACCGGCCCCCAGCCCCAACGCCGCGCAACGCCCTTCCGAAGAGCGCCCGCAGCCAGCCAAGAAGAAGCTCAGCTACAAGGAGCAGCGCGAGCTGGACCAGTTGCCCGAGCAGATTGCGGCACTCGAGGCCGAGCAAAGGGACATTCAGGAGGCGCTGGCCGACGGCACGCTGTACAGCAGCGATGGCGCGCGCGCCGCCACCCTGCATGCGCGCGAGGGCGAGATTGAAAACGCCCTGATGGAGGCGCTGGAGCGCTGGTCGCTGCTGTCCGCCTGAAGCCGCAGGGCGGCAGCTTGGGGAAACAGGCTCTGGCGGGGTGGCCGCGCCAGCGCTTCAATAAAGTGAGCGCCTTGCGCTGTCTCCTACTGGTTTTCAAGGTGTTTTATCCCTGAAACCAAGAACCGGCGAGCGCTAGCTGCTCCTGTTTTTGATGCCGCTCCACAGGCACCTGCACCGCAGCACGCTCAAATGCGGTGGTGCACCCGGTCGGAAGCGCCGCGCAATCTGGCCACCAGGGCCGGCGCGATCTGGGTGAGCGCCAGCACCTCGTCGGCCGCGCCGTGGGCGATGGCCTCGCGCGGCATGCCGAACACGATGCAGCTGGCCTCGTCCTGCACATAGTTGTAGCTGCCCGCGTCCTTCATCTCGCGCATGGCGGCCGCGCCGTCGTTGCCCATGCCCGTGAGCATGATGCCAAACGCGTTGCGCCCGACGACCGCGGCGGCCGATTTGAACAGCACCTCCACCGACGGCTTGTGGCGATTGACCGGCGGGCCATCATCGACCACCGCCACATAGTTGGCGCCGCTGCGCTGCAACGAGAACTGCCTGCCGCCGGGCGCGATGTAGGCGTGGCCGGGCAGGATGCGCTCGCCGTGGACCGCCTCTTTCACGGTGATCTGGCACAGCCCATTGAGCCGCGCGGCAAAGCTGGTCGTGAACCCGGGCGGCATGTGCTGGGTGATGACGATGGCGGGCGCATCGGCCGGCATGTGCACCAGGATCTCCTTGATGGCCTCCGTGCCGCCGGTGGAAGCGCCGATGCAGACCAGCTTCTCGGTCGAGAGGCGCCCGAGCAGGCCCGACGGCAGTGCGGCGGCGGCACGTTCTGCGCCCGCCAGCGCGGGCTCGCACGGCATGCGGCGCACCTGCGCCACCGCGGCCACGCGGATCTTGTCGACGATCTGGCTGGCCAGTTCGTTGAGGCCATTGGCCAGGCCCACGCGGGGCTTGGCAACGAAGTCCACGGCGCCGAGTTCGAGGGCCTTCATGGTGACTTCGGCGCCGCGCTCGGTCAGCGTGGAGATCATGACCACGGGCATGGGGCGCAAGCGCATCAGGCGGCCCAGGAAGTCGATGCCATCCATGCGCGGCATCTCGACGTCGAGCGTGATCACGTCCGGGTTGAGTTCGCGGATCATCTCGCGGGCGATCAGCGGGTCGTTGGCCGTTCCGATGCACTCCATGTCGCGCTGCCGGTTGATGATTTCTGCGAGCAGACTGCGCACCAGCGCGGAATCGTCCACCACAATCACCCGGATTTTCGTGCCCATCTCCCGCTCTCTTCCTGAACTTAAAACAGATCGACCGAACCACCCGCCGCGGCGCTCGCCACGGCAGCGGCGTTGCCCCGCTTGTCCTGCGCTTGCAGTTCCTCGGGATGGGTATGGGCCAGGCGCTTGACCATGGCCTTGCCCGTCACCGGGAAGTAGCACACCTTGCGGGGATAGATATCGAGCACATCTTCCGAGACCACCGGGATGCGCTCGGTGCGCAGGTAGTCCACAACGAACTGCGTGTTGCGCTCGCCCACATTCAGAGTGGTGAAGTTGTGCATGACCTGGGCGCCGCCAAAAATCTTGGCCTGCATGGTTTCGCGCCGCGCACCCAGCTTGAGCATTTCGTTGATCAGCAACTCCATGGCGTAGGAGCCATAGCGGCCGGACACATCCATGGAGTCGCCGTCGGGGAGCATGAAGTGGTTCATGCCGCCGACGCGCGCACGGCTGTCCCAGAGGCAGGCCGCAATGCACGAGCCCAGCACGGTCATGATCACCAGGTCCTCATTGGCCACAAAGTACTCGCCCGGCAAGACCTTGACCGCGTTGTACTGGAAATGGTGGTCGAAATAGAAAAAACTCGCCTGCCCGGGGCGTGCGGGCCGCGCCTTGAGCGCCTCCAGAGAGGACTCGGGCGCGGCGGCCGCGGCGGGTGCGCACAGGTCCGCCGGCAGCGGGGCCATGCGAGGGACGCGGCGGCGCTCCACGCCACCGGCAGTGGCTGCGTCCACAGGGACTGGAAAACCGGATCGCGAGGTGGTCATGGTGTCGCAAGGCGAAGCAGGGCGTGCGGCATCAACGGCGCTCGTAGACCGTCTTGCCGCGCAAGGTGAACAAGTCCCGGGACTCGCTGAAATTTTCGGCATGGCCCACGAACAGCATGCCACCGGGCTTGAGCGCGCGGTGGATGCGCTCGAGCACGCGGCGCTGCGTGGGCGCATCGAAGTAGATCATGACGTTGCGGCAGAACACCACGTCGAAGGGCTCGCGGAACGGCCAATCGTCGCGGATCAGGTTCACACTCATGAACTCGATGGCGCGGGCCAGCTCGGGCTTGACGCGCGCCAGACCGGAATTCGAATCCTTGCCGCGCAGAAAGAACCGCTGCAAGCGCTCCGTGCCCAGACCCTTGAGGCTGTCGAGCCGGTACACCCCCTGAGCGGCCGTGGCCAGCACCCGGGAGTCGATGTCGCTGGCCACGAGCTTGAACGGCGCGTTCGCACCGAGCGCCTCGAACGCGGTCATCACGATGGAGTACGGCTCCTCGCCCGTGGACGCCGCGTTGCACCACACGCGCCAGGGCGTGCCCGCGGGCTGCGACCGCAGATGCGCGGCCAGGATCTCGAAGTGGTGCTGTTCGCGGAAGAACGCGGTCAGATTGGTGGTCAGGGCATTGATGAACTCTTGCCACTCGGGGCCGTCATGCGTCTCGAGCCACGCCAGATAGCCATGGAAGCTCGCATGCCCGGTCTCCCGCAGGCGCCGCGACAGCCGGCTGTACACCATGGCGTGCTTGCCATCGTGCAGGTGGATGCCGGCACGCTGGTAAATCAGGGCCTGCACGCGTGAAAAGTCGGCGTCGGTCCAGACGAATTCCCGCCCCTGCGCCAAGGGCCCGGCCGGTGGGGCGTCGCCTGTGCGCGCTGCACCGCCTGCGCCTGCGCGCACGGTCGCGTCAGGGCTGGCCATGGCACACATAGGCGATCGCTCGACAAGGGTGGGCAGTCATGTCACCAAGCATTGAACCCGGGCAGCGAGCGCCGCCCGCATGCCCTTCGATCCGGCCAGACGGCTAGTCACCCGCGGGGACCAGCCCCATGTCCACGCTGGACATGAGCTTCTCGATATCGAGCAGGATCAGCATGCGCTCGGCCACCGATCCCAAACCCAGAATGCAGCCGTTGTCGATCACGCTCTCGATCTCGGGCGCCGCCTTGATGCTCTCGGGCGTGAGTTCCATCACGTCGCTGACCGAGTCCACCACGATGCCCACCACGCGGTTGCGCAGGTTCAGGATGATGACCACCGTGAAGCTGTTGTATTCCGCCTGGGCGCAGTTGAACTTCAGGCGCATGTCCACGATGGGAACAATCGTTCCGCGCAGGTTGACCACGCCCTTGATGAACTCAGGGGCATTGGCGATGCGCGTGGGCGGCTCGTAGCCCCGGATCTCCTGCACTTTTAGGATGTCGATACCGTACTCTTCCTGGTCCAGGCGAAACGTCAGGTACTCCCTTGCACCCGCGGCGGCGATTTCGCCGGTTTTTCCCATCACACTCATGCTGAATTCTCCTGTTTGTCTGTGGCAGCGCCGTCTGGCGCTGGCCTGAAAATCAATGGCGCGCGCGGCGCACCAACCCGCCCGTGTCGAGGATCAACGCCACCTTGCCGTCCCCGAGGATGGTGGCACCGGACACATTGGGCACCTTGCGGTAATTCGATTCGAGGTTCTTGACCACCACCTGGTGCTGGCCTAGAAGCTCATCCACCAGCAGCGCCACACGGCTGCCGTCGGCCTCGACCACCACCATGATGGTGCTGCTTTGGTTGATATCGGGTCGCGGCACCTGGAAAATCTTTTCCAGCGCGATCACCGGCATGTATTCCTCGCGCACTTTCACCAGCTGCGAGCCCTGGGCCACTGTGTTGACCGCATCGGCGTTGACCTGGAAGGACTCTACGACCGACGACAGCGGCAAGATGTAGACCTCGTCGCCCACACCGACCGACATGCCGTCCATGATGGCCAGCGTGAGCGGCAGGCGCACAGACACCTTCATGCCATAGCCCTCCGACGAGTCCACCTCGACCGTGCCGTTGAGGGCGGCGATGTTGCGTTTGACGACGTCCAGGCCCACGCCCCGTCCCGAGACATCGGTGACCACGTCGGCGGTGGAGAAGCCGGGCGCGAAAATGAGCAGCCAGACTTCCGCGTCGCTCATCTGGTCCGACACGTCCATGCCGCGCTCGCGCGCCTTGCGCAGGATCTTCTCGCGCGACAGGCCCCGCCCGTCGTCGCGCACCTCGATGACAATGGAGCCGCCCTGGTGTGCGGCCGACAGGGTGATCGTGCCATGCGCCGGCTTGCCCTTGGCCAGCCGCTCGGCTGGCAGTTCGATGCCATGGTCGCCGCTGTTGCGCACCAGGTGCGTGAGCGGATCGGTGATTTTTTCGACCAGGCCCTTGTCCAGCTCGGTGGCCTCGCCGTGCGTGACCAGTTCCACCTTCTTGTCGAGCCGGTTGGCCAGGTCGCGCAGCATGCGGGGAAAGCGGCTGAACACGATGGACATTGGAATCATGCGGATCGACATGACCGATTCCTGCAAATCCCGGGTGTTGCGGTCCAGATCGGCCAAGCCCGCCAGCAGCTGCTGGTGCACCCCGGCATCCAGGCCGAGGCTGTTTTGCGCCAGCATCGCCTGCGTGATGACGAGTTCGCCGACCAGGTTGATCAATTGATCAACCTTGTTCACCGCCACGCGAATCGTGGTCGACTCCATCTGTGCTTGGCTTGCCGCCTTGGGCTCGGCGGCCTTGGGCGCAACCACCACAGCAGGCGCGGCCACTGTCAGAGCCTCCGGCTCCTGCGGCGGTGCTCCGGGTGCGCCCTGGAAAAACCCGTAGGGCACTTCGCCGTTCGCCAGCGGCGCCAGCGGCTCTTCGGGGGCCGGCTCGCCGCCGTCTGGCCCGCTGATGTGGACCTGCTCCTTGGACACATGGAACGCGAACAAGTCCAGCAAGTCATCGTCGCTGGAGGTGGTTTCCACCGCGAAAACCCGGGTGTCGGCCTGCGCGCAGGGCAGATCGCTGATGCTGCCCAGTCCCGGGATATCGCGAAACAGCTCCTTGACGGCGTCGGCGCTCTCGACGCGCTCCAACGGGCCGATGCGCACCTGGATCTGGCGCGTTCCGGGGCTTGCCGGCGCGGCAGCCGCCTTGTCGGGTTCCGGCGCAGGCGCCGCGGCCACCGTTGGAACGGGTACAGGCTGCGTGGGCACCATGCCGGCTGCCAGCTCGCTGATGCGGCGCACCAGCCCTGCCGTCGACGGGCCCTCGCCCTCGCCGCCAGCCTGGTGGCGCGCCAGGAGGCTGCGCGAGGCGTCGGCCGACTCCAGCAGCACATCCACCATCTGCGCGATGGGCGCGATCTCATGCCGGCGCAGCCGGTCCAGCAAGGACTCCATGTGGTGCGTCAGTTCGGCCACATCGGAAAACCCGAACGTCGCAGCCCCGCCCTTGATGGAGTGGGCGCACCGGAAAATCCCGTTGAGCTCCTCATCGTTGGCGCTGCTGAGGTCCAGGTCGAGCAGGATGTGCTCCATCTGGTCGAGGTTTTCACCGGCTTCTTCGAAGAAGATCTGGTAGAACTGGGTCAGGTCGAAGTCTGCACCCGATCCGGATCCTTCCTGGTAAGTCTCACCCATGGGGGGCTCCTGTGTACTTGCTGTCCTGGGCCATGGCGCTCAACGGATCACTTTCCGAATCACTTCAATGAGCCTGGTGGGGTCGAAGGGTTTGACCAGCCAGCCCGTGGCACCGGCGCTGCGGCCTGCCTGCTTCATCTGGTCGCTGGATTCGGTGGTCAAGATCAAGATGGGAACGGTCTTGAACTTGGGGTGCTCGCGCAGCTTGCGGGTCAGGCCGATGCCGTCGAGGCGCGGCATGTTCTGGTCGGCCAGCACGAGATCGATGCTGTGGCTCTGCGCTTTTTCGTACGCGTCCTCGCCATCCACCGCCTCGACTACGTGGTAGCCGGCACCGGTGAGGGTGAAAGACACCATCTTGCGCATGGACAGAGAGTCATCAACGGCGAGGATCGATTGCATGTAAAGCTCCAACTCACTTGAATATATAGGTTAACCAGCGCAGCGATTCGTCAAAAAAGGTCGATCGAACCGGCATCCATCTCGCTTTGGGTCACGGGATTGGGCCGGTCGGGCGCCATGTCCGCAAAGGGCGCAGCCTCTTCCCCCTCGTCCGTGCCCATGGTCTCGGCCGCCAGCCGAAACGCACAGCCTTGCAGCACCTTAGTCGTGTGCCAGATCAGCTGCGAGGCCATGTCCTGGAATTGCAGCTCCGTCACCGCCGCCCGCAGGGCGGCGCGCACGGCAGCCAGCTCTGCACAGTCACCGACCACCGCTTCGGTCAAGGTCGCGTTGGCGGCACCAAAATGGTCCAGCAGCTTGTCGGTGGCCTGGCTCAGCAGTCCTTCGAGGCGCTGCAGGTCGTGCATGACAACGAGCAGGGAATCCTGCAATTCCGCCGCCACCATGACAGGCACCTGCACTCCCGGGCCACCAGATCTTGTTAGCATTGATTGCATCGTTTCTCCATCGCTGCAGGCCGCTTTACACGCCTTGCAAGCCTTGATTCGTAGCCCCGGGAAGCGGTGGCCGTTCTATCGCTCTCACGAATACCCACCTCAGTTTGTTCCAATTTGTATCCTATGATACCGCCCCTATGGTCACCGCCGCGCCAGACCACCCCCTGCACATCCTGCATCTGGAAGATTCACCGGCGGACCATGCGCTGACAGCGATCGCCCTGCGCCGTGCTGGCATGGCTTTCACGATGCAGCAGGTGGACACCTTGGAGTCGTTCACGCGCTGCGCCTCCCAGGGCGGGTTTGATCTGATCCTCGCCGACTACCGCTTGCCGGGATTCACGGCACTCGACGCCTGGCAGCAGGTTTCGCAACAGCCGTCGCACCCCCCCTTCATCTTGCTGTCCGGCGCCATTGGCGAAGCGGCTGCCGTGGATGCCATGCGGTTGGGCATCGCGGACTATGTCCTCAAGGACGATATGGCGCGCCTGCCGCACGTCATCTCCCGGGCCTGCGAGGTCCACCAGGCGCGGCTTGCGCGCGAGCTCGCCGCGCGTGAACTCGCCGCCTCGCAACAGCGGCTGGCCGAATTGGCCGAGCACCTGCAAAGCTCCATTGAACAGGAGCGTGCGTCGATCGCGCGGGAGATCCATGACGACATCGGCGGCGCGCTCACGGCCATCCGGTTCGATCTGGCCTGGATCGCTCGCCACACCACCGAAGACGGCGTGCGCCACCATGCTCAGGCCGCCACAGCGATGCTGCAGCATGCGATTGGGGCCAGCCAGCGCATCATGATGGACCTGCGCCCCCCCATCCTCGACCAGGGCCTGGTCGCAGCAGTCCAGTGGCTGGCCGACAGCTTCGAGCGGCGCACCGGTGTGCCCACCCAGGTGCGCACGAGCGCGCCCCGCATGGCTTTGCCCGACGATGTGCAGCTTGTGGCCTACCGCACCGCCCAGGAAGCCCTGACCAATGTCTCCAAATACGCCACGCCACGCCAGGTCCGCATGGACCTGGCGGACACCGAAGGCATGCTGACGCTCGAAGTCTGGGACGACGGCTGCGGCATGGACCCGGCAGCGCGCGACAAACCCAAAGCCTTCGGCATCCGCGGCTTGCAGGAGCGCGCGCGCACCGTCCAAGGCTGGCTGGACATCAGCAGCCAGCCCGGCAAGGGAACGTCGGTGATCCTGTCGGTCCCGCTACCATCGCGGGTCCGCACAACAGGAGACGAGCCTTGATTCAAGTGGTGCTATGCGATGACCATGCCCTGGTGCGCCGCGGTATCCGCGATACGCTGGAGGAAGCGCCCGACATCCAGGTCACCGGCGAGGCCGGGAGCTATTCGGAGCTGCGCGAGGTGCTGCGCGGCGGTGCCTGCGAGGTGCTGCTGCTGGACCTGAACCTGCCCGGGCGCAGCGGCCTCGAAGTGCTGGCCAGCGTGCGCGAGACGCACCCCGAGATCAAGGTGCTCGTGGTGTCGATGTACCCCGAGGACCAGTACGCCGTGCGCTGCCTGCGCGCGGGCGCACAAGGCTACGCGAACAAGGCATCCGATCCCGTCGAGCTGGTGGCGGCCGTGCGCACCCTGGTGCAGGGGCGCAAATACCTGACCGCCGAGGTGGCGCAGATGCTGGCGCATAGCGTGTCCGAGCCCGAGTCGGAATCCGCACATGCGGCGCTGTCGGAGCGCGAGCTCCAGACCCTGTTGAAAATTGCCACCGGTAAGCGCCTGTCCGACATCGCCGAAGAGCTGATGCTGAGCCCCAAGACCGTGAGCGTGTACCGCTCTCGCGTGCTCGAAAAACTCAAACTCACCAACAATGCAGAATTGACGGTGTACGCCATCCGCAACGAGCTCGTCTAAGCGCAGCAGCCGCTGCGGCAGGCGCCTGGCCCGTCAGCGCTGCGCCGCGAACAGGTCGATCGCCTGCTGCATCAAGGCCAGGACAGGTTGCTCCATCATCGGCAGCGTGGCGGCAATGCCCAGCAGCCCCACCGTCAGCGTCACCGGAAAGCCCACCGCATAGATGTTCATCTGCGGTGCCACGCGCGAAATGATGCCCAGGGTCAGGTTCACAAACAGCAGCAGGGCCACCATGGGCAGGGCCATCCACAGGGCGCTGGCAAACAGCGAGGTGCCGAGCTCGTGCAGCCGCATCTGCGCCAAGGCGCGGAGAAAATGACCATCCACCGGGAACGCGTCAAAGCTCTTGACCACCGCCATCAAGACCATCAGATGGCCATTGACCACCACAAACAGCAGCATGGCCATCTGCCCGAAGAAACGCGCCACGGCGCTGACCTGGGCATTGCTGGCCGGATCGAAGAACGAGGCGAAATTCAGGCCCATCTGCAATCCGATCACCTCGCCGGCCAGCTCCACCGACGCGAACACCAGCCGCACGGCAAACCCGAGGGCCAGGCCCACTGCCACCTGCTGGGCCACTGCACCCAGCGCACCGGGCCCGTTGAGTGCCACGACGGGCTGCCCTTCGAGCATGGCCTGCGCGCACAGCGCCACCAAAAAGGCCAGGCCGATCTTGGTGCGCATGGGGATGACACGCATCGAAAACAGCGGCGCCGAGGAGAACACCGCCAGCACACGCAGAAACGGCCACAGGATGGGCGAAAGCCAGGCCACCAGCTGCGCCTCGGAGAACGTGATCACAAAGGACTAGCCGACCATCGATGGGATCGACAAGATGGTGCGGCGGATGAAATCCACCAGCGTGCTGAGCATCCAAGGGCCAGCAATCGCAAACACCACCATTGCCGCGATCAGCTTCGGCACGAAAGCCAGCGTGGCCTCGTGGATCTGCGTCACGGCCTGGAAAATGCTCACCAGCAGACCCACCGCCATCACCACACCGAGCACGGGCATGGCGATCATGAGCAGCAGGGTCAGGGCATCGCGCCCGATCGTCAGAACCATTTGCGACGTCATGCGCGCACTCCTAGGTGACAAAGCTCGCCGCGAGCGAACCGATCAGCAGGTTCCAGCCATCGGCCAGCACGAACAGCATCAGCTTGAACGGCAGGGCCACGAGCACCGGCGACAGCATCATCATGCCCAGCGACATCAGGATGCTGGAGACCACCATGTCGATGACCAGGAAGGGAATGAAGATCATGAACCCGATCTGGAACGCCGACTTGAGCTCGCTGGTGACGAAGGCGGGTACCAGAACGCGCAGCGGCGCGGTGTCGGCCGTGGTGGCAGCGTCGAGCTTGGCCAGGCGGGCGAACAGCGCGAAGTCGGACTGGCGGGTCTGCTTGAGCATGAACTGCCGCATGGGCGCCTCGGCCTTCTCGAGCGCCTGCTCGAAGCCGATGGCGTTGGTGGTGTAGGGCAGGTAGGCGTCCTGGTAGACCCGGTCGAGCGTGGGCCCCATGACGAACACGGTGAGAAACAGCGACAAACCGATGATGACCTGGTTGGGCGGCGCAGACTGCGTGCCGATGGCCTGGCGCAGCAGCGACAGCACGATCACGATGCGCGTGAACCCGGTCATCATCAGCAGCACCGCCGGCAGGAACGACAGTGCCGTGAAGAACAGCAGGGTCTGTATGGGCACCGAGAAGTTCGTGCCCCCACTGCCCGACCCCACCAGCAGCGGAAGCGACCCGGCCGCCTGTGCCATGGCGGGCGCGTGGCCCGCCACCAGGCCCAGCAACAGCGCGGCTCGGACCCAGCCAGGCACGCGCACGCGCTGCGAAAACCCGCAGCGCTTATTCATGGGAAGCCGCCGCCGGCGTCGCCGGCCCGCTGGCAGCCGCCATTTCCTTTGCGAAGCTGGGGGCGGACACCACCGCAGGTGCCGTGGGCACGGCCAGCACGTGCAGGCAGCTGACCTGCTGCGCCGTCACGCCCAGCACCAGGCAGGTGCGGGCATTTTCCGGCCCCACTTCCACGGTCACCACGCGCTGGTGGGGGCCCACCGCCACGGCCGAGAGCACGCGCGCGGCGGTGCCGGCCGACCCCGCTCCCTGCGCCTGGCGCTGCTGCACACGCCGGATCAGCCACGGCAGCGCGGCCATGGCGGCGACGAACAGCACCACCAATCCCAAGGTCTGTGCCATGCTGCCCTCACCCACGGCTGACCCGCCGCAGCCGCTCGGACGGCGTCACCACATCGGTCAGGCGAATACCGAACTTGTCGTTCACCACCACCACCTCGCCCTGCGCGATCAGGTAGCCGTTGACCAGCACGTCCATGGGCTCCCCCGCCAGGGCGTCGAGCTCGACCACCGAGCCCTGGGCCAGTTGCAGGATGTACTTGATTGGCACCTTGGTGCGTCCCAGCTCGACCGACAGCTGCACCGGGATGTCGAGCACCATGTTGATGTCGTTCACGGGCGCGTCGCCCCCGCTGGCGAATGGCCGCACCGGCTCGCCGCTCAGCGGCCCGCCCTGCTCGGCGTCGACGGGCTTGCCGTCGCTCTGTTTTTGCTCTTCGAGCGCTTCGGCCCAGCCCGCAAACGGGTCGTCCGCCGCGGCATCGTTGTTGTTGGCATGGTCTTCAGTTGACATTCTTTTCTCCCATCCAGCTCAGGTCTGAATTGCGCAGACATTCTTCAATGCGAATGGCGTATTTGGCGTTGTGCGTGCCGTACTGGCACTCAAACACCGGCACCCCGCCGATCGAGGCGCGGATGCGCGGCTCCCGGTCCAGTTCAATGAAGTCGCCAGGTTTCATCGACAGCAGCTGCTCCACCGTGGCGTCGGCGCGCGCGAGCTCGGCCACCAGCGTGACCTCGGCCGCCTGGATCTCGCGCGTCAGCACGCGCACCCAGCGCCGGTCGACCTCGATCGAGTCGCCCTGCGTGGACGAATACAGCACATCGCGGATCGGCTCCAGCGTGGCATAGGGCATGCAGATGTGCACTGCGCCCGACAGATCGCCGATTTCGAGCTGGAACGCGGTCGACACCACGATTTCGCTGGGCGTGGCGATGTTGGCGAACTGCGGCTGCATTTCCGAACGCTGGTATTCGAGCTCCAGCGGGTAAATGCCCTGCCACGCCTTTTTGTATTCGGTGCAGATGACATCGACTAGGCGGTTGATGACGCGCTGCTCGGTAGGCGAAAAGTCCCGCCCTTCGATGCGGGTCTGGAACTTGCCCGCCCCGCCAAAGAGCGTGTCGATGATGCCAAACACCAGCGAGGGCTCGCACACGATCAGGCCGCTGCCGCGCAGCGGCCGGATGGCGACGATGTTGAAGTTGGTCGGCACCGCCAGCTCGCGCAGGAAGGCGCTGTAGCGCTGCACGGACACCGTGCCCACCGAGATCTCGGGGCTGCGGCGGATGAAATTGAACAGGCCGATGCGGAAATTGCGCGCAAAGCGCTCGTTGACGATCTCCATCGTCGGCATGCGGCCGCGCACGATGCGCTCCTGGCTGGAGATGTCGTAGCTGCGCACTTCCCCCGCTTCGTGCACTTCCTCGACGGTCTTCTGGCTCTCGCCCGTCACCCCCTCCAACAGGGCATCGACTTCTTCTTGCGACAGAAATGATTCGCTCATGGCTCAGCCCTCGTGCAACCTACTGGATGATGAAGCTGGAAAAAAGCACCTGCCGCACCGGATGGGCCGCCTCCTTGCGGCGCTTGGCCGACCGGCGCTCGTCGTCGCTGTCGCCGCCCTCGCGGCGTGCCTCGGCCGCACCTTTGAAGCCCAGGGGCCGGGCAACTTCCTGCAGGATGTCCGCAGCCAGCTTTTCCTTGCCTTCGCGGCTCAGCAACTCATCGGAGGTGCGCTGTGACACCAGCATCAACACACCACTGCGGATGCTCGGCATGTGCTGTTTGACCAGATCGGAGGTCTTAGAGTCTTCCAGTTCGAGCGTGATGCCGATCTGGGCGAATCGCTCACCGCCGGCGTCTGCCAGGTTGACCACCAGCGTGTCCATCGGCAGGAAGGTCGGTACCACGGCGGGAGCGGCCTTCTTCTGTACCTCTTCGTCGCCATACTCGTCCGCCGAGGCGCGGCTCGACACCACCCAGGCCATGGTGGCGCCCGCAGCCACCAGCAGGGCCACCACCACGGCAGCGACGATGAGGATCAGCTTTTTGCCCTTGGCCGGGGTCTTGGCAGCCTCGGAGGCTGCAGCTTGGGTGGACACGTTGAGATTCCTTGCGGCGGGTGCGGTGTGGCTTGCAGCCAGGGGTTGCAAGCGGTTTGGAAGGCTCCATTATTGAAGATGCCGCGCCCCCCAATGGCCAGAATAGGCCTGCGAACCCCCGGCATTCCACCGCGCCGTGCGGCGGTGCGCTGCCGCCACACTGCGCGGGTGCCGCTCAAACGAACACGTCGACCGACCTGTCCGTGATCCCTGCAGCAGCGCGGGCCGGCGCAGCCGCTGGGGCCACCAGCCCTTGCCCCTGCCGCCCGCCCGGCTGCCCGCGGGACGGGCGCCCTTCGCCGTCTGGAGCACTGCGCCCCCCTGAACTGCCCACCGTCACGCCTGACAGCACCAGCCCCTCGCTGCGCAGCATGTCGTGCAACTGGGCCACGCCGGCGTCCAGCAGCTCGCGGGTTTCGCTCTGGTCGCTGCGGAACGCGACATGGGCTTCGTTGCCCGACAGCGACACGCTCACTTCCACGGGCTGCCCGTCGTGGCTCACGGTCAGCTCGGCGTTCTGCAGATTCTCGCCCACCCAGTAGGCCACTTGCTCGGCCACACCGTCCTCGGCACTGAACTGCGCGGCCTCGGCGGCCACGCCTGCGCTTTCTCCCATCGCAGGGCCTTGCGGGCCTGGGGAGTCGCTGCCCCAAGGGCCGGACGAAGGCGCGCCCTGGCCGGGTGCGCCCTCGCCGCCCCGCGCCGCGGAGCGCCCTGGCACCGCAGTGTCTGCCGTCAGCGCTTGCCACAGCGCCGGCGGGGCGCCCGGGTCGTGCGCGCCGCGCGGTGGCGCGGCCATGGCATCAGCGCCCGCCGCAGCCCCATCGCGGCGCTCGGGCGGCAGCGCCGCCGTGCCAGGCAAGGGCATGGCGGTGGCGACTTTCCTGTCCCCCGCAGCCGTGGCCATGCCCGGCGCGGCCACCCCGCGGCTGGCGCCTTCAGTGCCTGATGACACCGCGCTTTGCATGCGCGAAAAAATGCGCCGGTAACCGGCCAGGGCGGCGCCCGCCCCCTCGGCCGCCTCGTCCCCTTGGGCCCCCGCGGCGGCATCGAGCCGTGCGGTCTGGGCCACCAGCCCCCCGACCGGCAGCAGCTCCGCGCCGACGGCGGCCGGGTCGGTGACAAACCGCCCGGCCAGCGGCAGGCCCGGTCCGGTGCCCGCCCACGCCAAAGCCGCCGCTGGGTCACCGGCGGCCAGCGCCGTGGCGTCCTGGGCCACCGGCTCGGGCGAGAGGGCCTCCCCCAATGCGGCCAGCAGCGAGAAAAAGCCCCCTGCGGCGGCCGCATCGTCGGGCACGGCAGGCGCAAGCGCCGCCTTGGCGCGGGCGGTCGGCTGGGTGTGGTGCGCCGGGGGCGCAGAGATGCGGCTTTGTTCCATGGTCACGGCTCCGGCCCTCAGGGGCCATTGAATGCGCTGCGGCGCTGCAGGGCCGCACGCTCATCGGTTTGCTTCTGGTCGCGCCGCGCCTGTAGCTGCTCCCACTCTGCGCGGCGCTTTTCGGTCAGTTTCTTCAGGCTGGCCAGGCGCAGCTCGGCCGCCAGCAGGGCCTGGTGGGCAGTGCGCGTGCGCACTTCGTGGTCCCCGACCACGGTGGTCTGCAAGCCCATGGCGTGGCCCAGCCGGTCCATAAACTGGTAGTGGTGGTACATCACCTCGGGGACCACCTGGGCATTGGCGCGCAGGCCCCAGCGGTTCTGCGTTTCGTCGGCATAGCCCTGCAACTGCGCCATCTGGTCCAGCGCTGCCTGGTGCGCGCCCTGCGCGCCCTGCAAGGCGCGCAGGGCGTCGTCGCGCTGGCGCGTCGCCAGCTCCACGGCCACGGTCAGTGCATTCAAGGAAGACATGGCGACCGCCTCCCTCTCAGCCCAACAGGTCGGCCATGGCCAGGCAGCTGTCGTTCATCGACGCGGCCTCGAACATGCCCTGCTGCAGGAACGCGGCCATGGCCGGCTGCAGGCGGATGGCTTCGTCGAGCGCCGGGTCCGAGCCGCTCATGTACGCGCCCACCTGCACCAGGTCGCGGCTCTTCTGGTAGCGCGAATAGACGGCGCGAAACTGCCGCGCCACCTCGAAATGCTCGCGCGAGACCACGTTGTGCATCACGCGCGAGGCCGATTGTTCGATGTCGATGGCCGGAAAGTGCCCCGTCTCGGCCAGCGCACGCGAGAGCACGATGTGCCCGTCCAGGATCGCGCGCGCCGCGTCGGCGATCGGGTCCTGCTGGTCGTCGCCCTCGGACAGTACGGTGTAGAACGCCGTGATCGAGCCCACGCCGTGCAGGCCGTTGCCGCTGCGCTCGACCAGCTGCGGCAGCTTGGCAAAGCAGCTCGGCGGGTAGCCTTTGGTGGCGGGCGGCTCGCCGATGGCCAGCGCGATCTCGCGCTGCGCCATGGCGTAGCGCGTCAGCGAGTCCATGAGCAGCAGCACATGCTGGCCCTTGTCGCGGAAATGCTCGGCAATGGCGGTGGCATAGGCCGCGCCCTGCATGCGCAGGAGCGGCGGCGCGTCGGCCGGTGCCGCCACCACCACGGCGCGGCCGCGGTCCTGCGCGCCCAGAATGTCTTCGACGAACTCCTTGACTTCGCGGCCGCGCTCGCCGATCAGGCCGACCACGATCACGTCGGCCTGCGTGTAGCGCGCCATCATGCCCAGCAGCACGCTCTTGCCCACACCCGAGCCCGCAAACAGGCCCAGGCGCTGGCCGCGCCCCACGGTGAGCAGCGCGTTGATCGCGCGCACGCCGGTGTCGAGTGGCTCGCGCACCGGGTCGCGCTCCATGGCGTTGATCTGGCGGCGGTCCATGGGTTCGGCCACCACGTCCTGCACCGGGCCGCCATGGTCCAGCGGCAGGCCCTGCGCATCAACCACGCGGCCCAGCAGGCCGTCGCCCATGGGCAGGCGCAGCACGCCGATGGGGTTGATGGGCCGCGAGGCTTCGCCCAGGCGCGGCGCAGGCACATAAGGCGCCGCCGGCACCACGCTGGCGCCGCTCGACAGGCCATGGATATCGCCCGCCGGCATCAAGAAGGCCCGGTCGGCCGAAAACCCCACCACCTCCGACAGGATCGGCGCAGCGCCCGGCATCTGCACCATGCACTGCGAACCCACGGGCGCGCGGATGCCCGAGGCCTCCAGCACCAGGCCCGTGAGGCGCGTCAGGGTGCCGCGCGTTTCCAACGCTCCGGCTTCGGCCACGCGCTCGCGCGCGTCGGCCATGAAGCGTGTCCAGTCGGTGGCGGCGTCCGCGGTGTCAGATGCCATCGCCATCCCCTGCGCTGCTCCATGCCGACGCCAGCCCCAGCGGGGCGATGGCGCGCTGCCAGCGCTTGTCCAGGCTGCCGTCGACCACGGCGCCTGCCGCCTCGACCTGGCAGCCGCCGGGCGGCACCGCCGCATCGACCAGCCACTGCACCGGGCTGGCACTGAACTCTTCGCGCAATGCCGCCGCCACCGCCACGTGGTCCGTCGGGCTCAGGCGCACGGTGGCGGGCTTGCCATCAGCCACCAGCATGCCCAGCGCCTCGCCGACCACGGGCCGCAGAGCGTCGGTGTTGCTGCGCAGCTCCTGGCGCACGACCTGGCGCGCAATGTCGCAGGCCAGCTGCAGCACGTCCTGCGCCATGTGCTGCTGCATGGCGTCCAGGCTCGCAGACAGCGCCTGCACCGCGGCATCGAGGCGGCGTGCGGCCTCCAGGCCCTCGCCCGCCACGTACTCGTCCATGCGGCGCTGCCATTCGGCCGTGGCCTGCTCGCGGCCCTTTTGCAGGCCCAGCGCATAGGCGTCGTCGCTGGCCTGCTGCAGCGCGGCCTGCTCCAGGGCCTCCTGCGCCATGCGGGCCGCGGCATCGGCCTCGGTCTCCGCCTCGGTCGTGGCCTCCAGCTCGGGCAGTTGGGCGTGCGAACTGCCCACCGCGCCAAAGCGCCATTGCGTGACGTCCCCCACTTCCTCGCTCGGGATGAAGCGGGCGTAGCGATTTTTAGACGAAGCTGTCGTCACTTCCGCCTCCTAAAACCACCTGGCCTTCGTCGGCGAGGCGGCGCACGGTCTTCAGGATTTCCTTCTGCTGCGCCTCGACCTCGGACAGGCGCATCGGGCCGCGCGACTCCAGGTCCTCGCGCAGCGCGTCGGCAGCGCGGCTCGACATGTTGGCCAGGAACTTCTCGCGCAGCTCGGGCTGCGCGCCCTTGAGCGCGACGATCAGCGTCTCCGACGCCACTTCGCGCAGCACCGTCTGGATGGCGCGGTCGTCGAGCTTGATCACGTCGTCGAACACGAACATCTTGTCCATGATCTTCTGCGCCAGGTCGGGGTCGTAGCTGCGGATCGATTCGAGCACCACCGACTCGGTGTTGGTGCCCAGCAGGTTGATGATCTCGGCCGCCGCCTTGATGCCGCCGAGCGAGGTCTTGCGGATCTTGTCGCCCCCGGCGAGCACCTTGAACAGCACCTCGTTGAGGTCCTTGAGCGCCGTCGGCTGGATGCCCTCGAGCGTGGCCACGCGCAGCAGCACTTCGCTGCGCTGGCGGTCGGAAAACTGCATCAGCACGGCCGCGGACTGCTCGTAATCGAGGTGCACGAGGATGGCCGCCACGATCTGCGGGTGCTCATTGCGCAGCAGCTCGGCCACCGACAGCGGGTCCATCCACTTGAGGCTCTCGATGCCCGAGACATCGCCGCCCTGCAGGATGCGATCGATCAGCAGCCCCGCCTTGTCGTCGCCCAGCGCGCGCTTGAGCACCGCGCGCACGTAGTTTCCGGTGTCGGACACCAGCAGGCTTTGCGCGGCCGCATCGCCCGAAAACCGGTTGATCACCTGGTCTACCTTGTCGCGCGAGACGTTGCGCATGCGCGCAATCGTCTCGCCGAGCTTTTGCACTTCCTTGGGCGAGAAGTGCTTGAACACCTCGGCCGCCTCCTCTTCGCCCAGCGACATCAGGAAGATGGCTGCGTCGTTGAGTCCTTGCTCATCCATGGTGGGGCAGTTTCCGGTACAGGTTGCGGGTCAGTTGGCTTCGCCGTTGACCCAGTTTTTGACAATGTTGGCCACCGCCATGGGGTTGCTGCGCGCCAGGGCGCGGGCTTCGTCCAGGCGCAGCTGCTCCGCCGTCGGCGACAGGTCTTGCGCCCCGCTCGGTGCCGGCAAGGCCGGCCGCTGGGGCTGGTCGGCCTCGAGCGCATCGAGTTGCCCACCCGCCACCGGGACGGCACGCGGCTTGCCCAGCGCCTTGAGTGCAGGACGCACCAGGCCCAGCAGCACGATGGCGGCAAACAGCGACAGCCCCACGGGCCAGGCCAGGCTGCGCGCCAGCTCCAGCGTCTCGGGCTGCTTCCACAGCGGCAGGTCGGCGGCCGGCACGGCATCGACCAGGAAAGGCGTGTTCATCAGGTTGACCGAATCGCCGCGCTCCTGGCTGAAGCCGATCGTCTCGCGCACCAGCGCCGTCATCTGCGCGAGTTGTTCGGGCGGCAGGGCCTGGTTGACGGCCGGGCCCTTGCCCCCCGCCACCGGCTGGTAATTGACGACGACGGCCGCGCTCAGGCGCTTGACGCTGCCGCTGCCGCCGCGCGTGACGCGCACCGTCTTGTCGACCTCGTAGTTGGTGACCGACTCGCGCCGACCCCCAGCCGCAGCCGCGCCCAGCTGGCCCGCGGCCGTGGGCGGCGGGTTGGCGCCGTTGATGGGCGCGCTCGACGGCGCGGGCGGCTGGTTGCTCGTGGCGCCGGGCACGCCCGTGGGCTGCGCCGCGCCCTGCACTCCGGTGCTCTCGACCACCTGCTGGCTGCGCACCGCGCTGGCATCGGCGCCCAGGTTGGGGCGGTGCTGTTCAGAGGTGGACTCGGTCTGGCTGAAATCGACCTCGGCCGTGACCTGCGCCTTGACGTTGCTGCGCCCCACCACGGGCTCCAGGATGTCGAGGATGCGGCGCGTGTACTGCTGCTCGATCTGCTGCACGTACTGCAGCTGCTGCGCGTCAAAGCCGCCGGCACCTGCCCCGTCGGGCGGGTTGGACAGCAGCTTGCCGCTGTCGTCGAGCACGCTCACGGCCGATGGCGCCAGCTCGGGCACGCTCGACGCCACCAGGTGCACGATGCCGGCGAGCTGGGCGCGGTCGAGCGTGCGGCCCGGGTACAGGCTCACCAGGATCGACGCCGAAGGCTTTTGCTGCTCGCGAAAAAACCCGTTCTGGTTCGGCAGCGCCAGGTGCACGCGCGCGCTCTGCACCGACGACAGCGCCTGGATTGAGCGCGTGAGTTCGCCCTCGAGCCCGCGCTGGAAATTGAGCCGCTCCTGGAACTGCGTCATGCCGAACTTGCTCTGCTCCATCAGCTCAAAGCCCGCCACCGAGCCCTTGGGCAGCCCCTGCGAAGCCAGGCGCAGGCGCACGTCGTGCACCTTGTCGGCCGGAATCAAAATCGCGCCGCCACCATCGGCATGGCGGTAGGGCACGTTCATCTGCGACAGCTGCGCCACGATGGCGCCGCCGTCCTTGTCGCTCAGGTTGGCGAACAGCACGCGGTAGTCGGGCTGGCGGCCCAGCACCAGCGCCGCGACGGCGGCCACCACCAGCAAGGCCATGCCCGCCCCCAGGCGCATGCGCTGCGCCCGGTCGAGCGCCGACAGCCGCTGCAGCCATGTGGGGCTGGCAGAAGGGTTCATCAAAGGAGCATCGACAACTGCGGACATCTGGCTTTCCAAGTATGGCAGTCCCACGGCAGGGACCTTGTGCCGGACTCGATTATTCGGGCACGCACCCCCGCACGTTCGCTGGATAAGCCGCGCATTTGGCCATCTGTTCGCCGCGATGGACGGGCGCGCGCGCCCTACGATTGCCGCATCTCTTTAGGTAGAACCACACCGCCATGGACCTGCGCATTTCAAGCCCCACCACCCCGCTCGCTGGCGCCAGCCTGGTGCGCCGCCCCGCTTTGCCGCAAAGCGACGAGAAGGATGTGGGCTTTGCCGGCGCGCTCAAGGGCGCGCTGACCTCCGTCAGCGCCGCGCAAAACCACTCCACGCGCCTGCAGCAGGAAGTGCAGATGGAAAACCCCGCCGTCAGCCTCGAAGAAACCATGGTCGCCATCCAGAAGGCGCAGATCGGCTTCCAGGCCACGCTGCACGTGCGCAACCGCATGGTGCAGGCCTA